>DATEPX010000192.1:0-15172 GCA_035272945.1 Terriglobales bacterium | reverse complement strand
AGCGAGATAGCGGCGAACAAAGGAGCCACTTAGCGAGAAGCGACGAAGCCATCGGCGATCAAGCAACGAAGGTCAAGAATGGCGCGGGCGAGATCCGGGGCTCCACCTCAGACCAGGCAGGATTCTGCGCATAATTTAGGTTTCAGCGCTCCTGTCTGGATCTTGCCGAGGAGATGCTGGTGAATCTGGTAGTACAGCGGCACAGCACTGTTGCGATCGAGGATCACACCAGTTCTCTAGACAACTGAAATGATGATCGGCTAGTAGGCTCCTTAACCCCACGTCTTGTCAAGAAAAAGAAAATCGAAAGCACATTTCAGCGGGAGCTCGACTCTTCTCGAAGAATCTCCCTAGGGTGGACGGCAACCCCACGCTTGGCCGGCAGGATCTCACCAGAACGCTACTGTTTTGCCCCGCCTCACTCTGGCTCGAAGACTCGGATTATCCGCGTATTCCGGTATTTTGCCGAGTGAGAAGGCTGAGCAGGGCCAGGCCTCCATACATTACGCTGGGAAGGACGACGAGCAGAATCCCAGCGAACATCCGCGATTCACGTGATCATGATTCCTTGCTTGCTTCGTCGAGTGACAAGCCCCGCGGCCGTGTTCTTCACCGACGACGTGCAGGCCGATTACGAGCGCATGAAAGCGCGCCGTGCCCAGTTCACCATGCCACCAAGGGAGGTGACCGCCTCCAAGATCGCCATGCTGAACGACACCTGCGGCAATCTCATTCAGATCACGCAGCTGAAGCGCTGGTAGCCGGAATCGGAAACTGGCCGACGTAACATTGGGAGCATAAGTAGTAGGGACGGGCCATGCGCGCCGGACCTACGATCGTCAGGATGGGTTGGCAGCGGATTTTCCTGGTATTGGGCATGATGGCCAGAGGGGCACGGCAGCTGATGCTGATCCGCCCCTGGGGTGGCGAATTGCAGCAGTTGGCTTAAGGCGGCGGCGACCGCTGGGTGGAGAGTCGTTCGCAAGGCGGACTCGAGCGCTTCCAGATCGGTCCGGCCGTCCCTAGGGCGTTGGGCAAACCCACGGCCCAGGAGTTGGTTTACTTCCCGCGCGCCACCTCTTGATGGATCGCAGCAGCCGTTTTTTTCCCTGTTCCGTCCAGCCTCTGCGTTCCGCTGTGACGGGGCGCAGTCGACAGATCTTATCGTTAAGGGCGACCAGGTCGTGACTGAGTTTCTGGAAGTGGTGAAACTCAGCGACTTCTTGCTGCGCCTTGCGCAGAGCGGCCGGAGTGGCAAAACTCTCACTGACCGTCTTGCCCTTCACCTTACGGCTTAGGCGGAACTGGGGATGGTGTCCAGCATCGTTGGGCTTGGCACAGTGGCAAGTGGCTTTTCCGCAGCGGCGCACGCTTGCAGTAATAGAACCAGGTCGAAAATCGCTCAAACTGCGGAATTGCTCAAGTAGCTTAGCGCGTTCTAACTCCAAGTCAGCGAGGGATTGCGGCATAAGACATTCTGGCATACAGGTGGTCTCCAATATCTGAGAGTCATAATACTCTCAGAACTATGGGACCAAGAAAGGAAATCCGCCAGTGCCTACTTGTATGTCGCGCACCCCTGGATGACATGATGTTTCGTATCGGCGAGGCCCATCAGGCCCGCGAGACTCAAAACACAGACTCTCTTACGCTGTCTCTGTATGATTTTGTACTCCTGCCAACTCGAGAGAAGTCGATTTACCGTGAACTCCGACATACCGGACATCTGGGCTAATTCACGATTCGAGAAGCTGACGTTCATAAATTCGACAGCTGGAGATCGGTTGTGGTCGAGCAACCGGATGAGCGTCCGCGCTAGCCGCGATTCAGCATTCTCTGTGGCGAGTTCCAGAAAGCGCTCTTCAATTAGTCGTAAGCGTTCATCGAGAATTTGTAAGCTGTTCTGACCCAGCGTGGGGAATCGTTCGCAAAGAGCATCGAATGTCCGGACTTCCCAAGCAAGAAGTTGGCACAGCTCCAGAGCTTGGACCTTCAACCGGGAATGAGCTTCTGAAGGGGGCACCAGTTCGCCTACCAGGTCACCTGGCTGCTCTATCCTGAGGATGACCTGGTCCCCGAATGGACTAAGTCGCACGGTCTTTACGCGCCCACGGACAAGAAGAGAGATGATGCGCTCGTCGTTGTTTTGGCCGCAGATCATCTCTTTAGGCCAGAAAAGTTTGTCCTGGGCCCAGGAAACCGTTTCAGCGCAATCATCGACGGAAAGACCGTCGAACACGCGGGGCCGCTCGACGCAGATCAGACGACTTCCCCATGAAGCAGCCGATCTAGAAGCCCGGTGGAAACCGGGAGCTCTCCCGGAGCGCCGTGGAATCGGAGGCATAAAGAATCCCAAACCAGAAGGGGCCGAGGGGGAAGGCAGGGGAAGTGCAAAATGTAGAACACCAAATCCCAACAGCCGCACACTTAGAATGCTTTCAACAAGTCTGGAGCGTTGATTCGGCGCTTGCAAAAGCTCAAAGAGCTTAAAAGAGCTTAACCGAGCTTAGAGGAGCGGAAAGATCAGTGTCTACCCCCACATGGGGAACTGCTCTGGAGGGAAACTGGCGAGGCTCAATTCTTCAATAAGATACCGAGACTTTGAGTCGGAAGTTTACAAACAATTCAGAAACTGTTCGCAAGCGCGGAAAGAAAGAATCTTGGTATATTTCATGGTGAAAGACCTTTGCGGGCGGCTATTGCTTCTTCGCGAAGGTAGGCTTCCCATGAGATAAAAACATGCGAATTTGTGGAAGCGGATTGTGTGCAGTTCTGCTCTTGGCCCTGGGTGCTCCCTTGCTCGCCGGTACGGCCCAGAATGCTGCGACCGCCTCAGGTGAACAGAGTACGACGAAGGCGCCAGCTGAGGCCACGCAACCACAGCCAACATTTCCTCCGCCCCATTCTGCTCATCCAGTACGGCAAACTCTATGTTGGCGGCAGGCCGGTATTTCTCCGGCGGCCATGAACCAGCGGTGGAAGATCCAAGATAATGCCAAGGGGAGGATAAGCGAGGTTTGCACTGAGGCTACCCTGACACCGGAAAAGAAGCGTGACAGAATCCGTCAGATCAACCAGGAAACAGAGCAGGAGATCGCGAAGATCATCCCCGCCAAGCAGCTCGATGCATTCAAGGCATGCCAGGCAGAGCAGGATCGGGAGAAAGCCAAGCATTTAGGAAAGGCGGCGGCAAAGGAACTGGGACCGTGTGGGGGGATCATTCCCGAACAGCCCGCCGCTCCTGAGCATTCGCATGAGCAACCACACAATCCTTCGAAGTGATTCGTAGCCCGATTGCCTGGCAGGCACTCCCCTGCCCGCTTCTCAGAATCCAGTCGGCCACGGCGCAGATTCGATGGTGCTGCCGGCTTATACCAGTTTCCGAGTTGATGTATCCATCGCTCTGTTATGCTGAGCGAGTGCGGGCCGCTTTTCCCCGCACGAGTCGAAGCACTCGAAGCACGCCCACCCTTGCGATATCTTTAGTAAGAAGGGGTCCTTCGACTCCCCCCTCGCAGGCGCTCGGGGTCGCTCAGGATGACGGGCGGCGGTAGGGATACACCAACCATGAAACTGCTGTAGGTTGCTACTCGGCTGCCTGGACTGTCTACTGAACCCCCAGAACCTCGACGTCAAATATCAGAGCCGAATTCGGCGGAACGACCTCCGAGCCGCGATGACCATAGGCGAGGGACGGGGGAACCCATAGCTGCCGTTTGCCGCCGACCCGCATGCCCTGGATACCCTCATTCCAACCCTGTATCACGCTCTGGGAGCCAAGCAAAAAGATGACCGGCTGCCGCTCATCCACTGAGCTCTCAAACTTTTTCCCGGACTCCAGCCATCCGGTGTAGTGGATTTTTACCGCCTTCCCCTTGGTTGCCGCCGCCCCGGTCCCGATCTGCAAATCCCAGTATTTCAGCCCCGAGGGCGTGGTCGTTCCCTCCCCTGTGACTGTCGTAGGCCCGTTCATGTTTCGCAGACCAACGACCGGTGGCCTGGCCTGGGGTCGCCGAGTACGGCCCTGGGCCAGCGCGTAGCTCACCATCAAGGCCACGATCACAATAGAGACCATCTTCCTGCACATGCGCTAGGCTCCTTTTCCGCTTGGCCGGTGCAATAGTTTTCTGCAACTGTTCGCACCCTTATTATTGTATTTTGTATTGTCAAGAAAATTCCCGGAACAAAGGGCAGAAGTGTGTGTGCGCCTGCCCGGTGCTATCGAACTTGCGAGAACTCCCAAGGCTACGAAAATGCACACGGTATCGCCCGCCGTAATAATCCGGTCTATGACAGAGGAACCTGGCATATCAGGACCACAAGAAATTATGGACAATATCCACAATACGACGGGTGCGTGCGTCCACGATCAAAATGTCAGCATTAATCGAGCCACGAAGGTAGTTCGTGGGCAAGTGCGGCAGGCGCCGGTCTAAGACAGGCGGAAACGGCGTAAATCGTCTTAGCAAATAGGGCGACAATAGACCATCCCGTTCGAGGCTCAACTGAAGCTCGGGGGGGACACGGCGCGCGCCCGTGCCAGGACCTAGCTTAGCAGACAGATTCTTATAGTAGACGCGGATCGTCTCCCGATCGCGCGAGCTGAAAGCGATTCTTGCTCCGGGAGCGGTCGTTTCATTGCTATCTGTCTGTGCGCTTTGTGTCCCCTGTGGCGAGGTCTTGGGATGATCCTGCGCGGCACCGGACACAATCAGAAGATTGAACAGTGTCGCGACCAAGGTTGGAAAGATTATTTTAGAGATGTCCATTTTCATCTCGGCAGCTCCGCTGGGGGGACACCAGGGTTGTCGTAATGGCTGCCCGGCATTTGGGTATTTGGAGCCGCGGGAGTGGTCACGGGCGCCAAGCCAGGCCGGGGAACCGCCACCGAGCTAGTGGTTGCGGGTACAGCACCTGCTTGGGGCAGAGGCCGAGGAACTGGCATGGGACGTTTGGGGCGTGCTTGCGCTTCCGGTGCGAAATAAGCCTCATTCAACGTCGCCGAAAACGGTTTATGGAGTTGATCCATGGTCTGCTGGAAACGTTGTTGTGACAGTTTGGATTTGAGGTCCTCCCGCGTCTTGTCGTCGAGGGGTTTCTGTTCCTTGGACAAGAATTTGTAGATGAAATATCCGTTGCTCTCGGGGAAAACATGGGATATTTCGCCAGGCTTCATGTCAAGAATTGTCCGCTCATCTGCTGGCAATTCGGTCAGAGTAAGTTTGACGCTCGTGCTTGACGGGGGAGGTGTTAGTCCGGCCAATTCGAAGGCTTCCTTTTGTAATTTATCGAAGTCCTCCCCGGCAGCAGCGCGCGTTTCGAGAGCGTCCGCCTCTCTCTTCATCGTAGGATTGCCAGACTCACCAGCGTCCTGCGCCGTTTCGGCACTCAATTTTTCGTTTGCGGGTTGCTTTACTCTGTCCTTCGGGATAAAGATCCGGTCGACTGTCACCTGCTCGAACGAGTCACGATTGTCTTTGTAGTACTTCTCAATGTCCGAGGGCGTGACTTCTTGTGCTTCCTTTTCGACCGCACGATTCAGCTGGGTAGAGAGTATCTGAATACGGGAAAACTCCATTAACTCTTTGAAATCCGGCCCGTTTTGATATCCTCGCTTCTCAGCCGTGTGCGACATAATAATCATGGTGGGATAAAGTTCGGCCAGCTTCTGCTTAAAGGCCGGGGTCATGTCGGGTTGCAGGGCAGCGGCCAGGCGCTCGAACTGCGAGCGAGTGATGACCGTTTTGCAGTCGGCTCCCTTATGGGATGCTGAGGCCGAATTAGGTCTGGGCTTTGCCGTTTTGCTCAGAGCAGGAGCGTCACAGATGCCCTGTATAGTGATAACAGGATCGTCGGCACCAACCTGGCCGCCAATGGGCAGGGGTACCGCACCCGTCGGCCGTAGACCGGCCGCCTTGCGCGGCGCCTTTCCCGGGTTAGCGGGCGCGGCAGCGGGCAGCGCTTGCGCCAGTCCCATCGAAGTTAGGACAAGAATTGCCAGACTGCGAAAATGCATTGTGTGTAGCCTCCGTAGTGATTCGACCCATTTTCCTAGAACTGTTATTGCCAGGGATGCCGGCAAATGCCGGAAAGAGGGGAGATCTATTGAGGCAGACAATTCGCGCCCGCATCCAAAACAAACCTTCCTAATGGCCACCAATGCTATCCCGTCCATGAACATCCTGAACCGAGGTTGAGAACCACGTCGCCCGGCTCGCCGCCCAGCGAGATGCGCGCCCGAACGAGAATCACAATCGCCTCGCACAGGTACTCGAGCTGGCACTGCCTGCTCTGCTTCACTTCTTCTCCCGATGCACGTGCATCAGCTTCGTCAGCCCGTAGGACGCGAGCGCTCCCGCCGCGCAGAACTCCATGCGGTTCGAGCCGAAGAATTTGTCGTTGTGGTAGCCCTGGATGTGGATGACGCGGTAAAGCGCGCAGGAGCCAACACCCGACGCCAGTCCCAGCCATGGGCGGTAGGTCATGGTTCCTACGATCATGGCGATCCCGCCACCCTGGAGCGCATAGAGCTGGTTGTCGAACGAGAAGCCGGCTGCATAGTCGTTCGAGCGTGGCGTGACGGGGGATGGTTTGCTCTGCGGCTGCGGCGTCGTCGGCCAGCCCTGGGCAAAACAAGCGAACGGCAAAAACAGCAGAGTGAAAGCAAAGATCAGATGCTTCATTGGTTGCCGCCTTCGGGCGCCTGGCGAAACCCTGGCAGACGGCCGGCTCGGATGGTTCGTCACGGAGTCGATCATCAGCGGGCGTGCCACAGGGTACTCGCCTCGACCACCAGTCCTTGCGCCCGAAAAGTGCCGATAACAACGGTCACGCGGTTTCCAGGTTTCACAATATGACTTCTGTTACCGAACACCATCCAGTATTGGCGACCGTTCTCTGGCGTTGCGGTTTGGCGCAGCTGCCCGACCTTCTCCATGACCGGAACCTCTAACTTCGCTCCCGAAGTCTGATCGGTCAGCATGGGCTTAAACTTCTTGTCATTGAGCACCTTCGCCTTGGTCGCATCCACGACCCGGTAACTGAAGCGGATCATGGAGCCCGAGGCGGTTGCCCTGAGCCTGAGGTCGTCAACGCCCCAAAAACGGCTGTACACCATGGCCGCGCGCTCGCTGCTGACGGTTTGGGAAGCCGAAGGGGGATGGGCAGAGACAATCTTCGCGGAAGCCATCGGCGAAGCCGCCGGATGGTCTATTTGTCCAGGTGATTCCATTCCTTGACCTGGCAGGGCCGAAGAAAAGACGATGCTGCCCGCGAGAAACCCCGCGAGCAGCATCCGGATAGACGCGAATGGCTGGTTGATCATCGTCTCATCCTAACTAGTACGTTCCAGTCAGCGACGCTGTTTGCGGGCTGTTGGGCGCATTGTCGAAGACGCTCATGGTTGCGCTTGTTGCCACCCCGAGTTGCGTCGACGGCGGTGGCGAGAAGACCACCAGGATCGTGCAACTCGCTCCTCCTGCGAGGCTTGAGCCGCAAGTACCTCCCGTTGCCGAGCCTGCCGGGCCAGCCCGGTAGAAGTAGATGGACGAGAAGGTAATGTCGGCGATGTTTAGAGTTGGGTTCCCCGCCGGGTTAGCCAGTGTGACCGTCTGCGCTGTACTGGTCGTACCCGCGGCGACGGTTGCAAAGGCCACCGTCGGTGGCGTCGTCGATGGCGTCTCGGCCACGCCGTTCACCGTCAACGGCGTCCAACCCGCTCCGGTCAGAGTCACCGGCTGAGATACGCCTCCGTAGCTCCCCACGCTCAGAGTCGCAGTCTTGACCCCTGCACTGGTCGGCAGGAATCGAACCGTGATGGCGCAAGTTCCAGCAACAGCCAGGCTGGTGGCTGTGCAGCCGTTGGTTACGATCGCGAATTGGTTTGCGTTCGTGCCCGTAATGGCAACGGTTCCGGTATGCGCGAGCGCCGCGTCGCCCGTGTTGTTGATATCAACGGACAAAACGGGTGCTGTGGCTGTGGTCAGGGTCGCGCCCAGCAGCACACTACCGAAATTAAGCGGGTTCGGCAGGACGCTGTAGGACGGCCCGCCGGTACTCGAGGAAGCGCCGCTGGTGAACTGGACCGCACCGGCATCGCTTGCACCCGAGGGCCGGGAGTGGCCGAAGAAGTCGGTGCTTGGCACCGGCGGGTAACCGGCCGGAGAAGCCCCGCCAGCGTTGTTATGAGCCGTCAGAGCGTAGTCCCCCAGGGGCTCGCCGTAGCCCGCTGCCCCCACACTCTTTGAGGAGTTGACCGTGGACAGAGGACCGTAAAAGAGGTTGATCCAGTTGTTGCCTTCGTCCACCGTTGCCGCCGGGCTGAGGCCAAACGGCGGGGTGGAATTGCTGGCGTCGGGAACGCCCGCCGGCACCCCCAGAGATCCGGGATACAGGCATCCGGCGTTATTGGCGCCGCCGCTGCCAGCCGTGCAGAAGGTTACACTATTGGCGATCTCCGGAGGCACGCGTGAACCGTTGCAGTACTGATGGACAAAGTTCGGCGTTCCACTAGCAGTGATGCCATGCTGCGGCGTTGGCGCAGTGCCACCCCCGATCACGCCGATCTCCATATAGGTGGCTCCGCTGACGCATTGGCCCGTAGTGGTCTGTTTCAGCGTCGGATTCAGCACGACTGAGGACTGCGTCTGCGTGGTCGTCGTCACTGTGCCAGCAGTTCCAACACTGATGTTGAACGCCCGGTCCTGGTAGAAAATATCGTTGAGCACAACCGGCGTCGAGACCGTAGTGCAATTGGGGTGGTTCGGAATGCAAGCCGTCGCCCCGGCCATGGCTCCCAGGAAGTTGGCGTCATGTGCTTCTGTCGCCAATCCTGCCGGCTGTTTCGTCGACGTGGTGATCGACGAACTGGTGCACGCTGGCGGAGGAGGAACGATCGTCGGGTCGCAGCCCGCTGGGGGCGTGCTGGCATTCGGCGCTCCACCAGCATCGAACAGCACTCCGGCCGAAGCCGTCGTATCGTTCGATACCACCGTGTTGTTGATCAAGTCAACACCGATAGCATTGTGGATGGAGATACCGCCTCCTGCCCATCCCGCAACATTATTGGCGATGATGTTGTTGATTACTCTGACCCTGTACGCCGGGCACTGAGTCGACGAGTCACCGAACGATCCGGGAGCGTTTGATCCGGGGGTGAAGTATGCGGTCTCTGCGTTGCCCTGCTGAGTGCAGTTGGCTAACCAATTCGGGTGAAGGGTGGCCGACGCAGGATTATTGGTCCACGGCGTAGGGGTTGTCAGGGCGCGTTGCACGTCAGTTCCATTGACATGCTGGAACCGGAGACCACCGCCGCTGCCGCTTTCGGCGGTGTTGCCCTGCATCAGGTTGGCATTGATCACCAGGCCGGGGCCAACGCCGTCGGAGAGCGCGGGAGCACAATCGAAGTCAGCCACGTTGGCGTTGCCTTCGCAGACCGTGCCATCCGGGGGCACGCCTTCGACGATGAGCCCGCCGCCATGGGTGGGCAGCGTCGGATTGGTGCTCTGGTTAAAGAGGAACGTGTTGTGTTCAATGTCGCCGTAGTAGGAGAACCCGAAGTGCGACATGCCGCCGCCGTTGCCCGTGCTCAGGTTCCCGCATACCCAGTTGAACTGGAATTTATAGTAGTCGGAACCATCGCAGACCGTCACCCCACCGGCGGCTGCCGGGGTGGTTGAATTCAACTCGTCGCCGTAAGCGGTGTTCTGCGTGACCGAGTTGTTGTGGATATTGACATGGTGATTGAACAGAAACGCCTGCTCAATCACGCCGGGACTGAGCTGCGCGGTCGCGGTCGCGGTCACGCAGCCAGTCGTACAACGAGCAGGAGGAGGGATGACGACCCTAGGAACCGCGATATAACCGCGGCCCGGGTTCAAAATGGTTATCGCAGTGACTTGGCGGAGAGTTGCACTGATGGTTGCCACTGCTGTAGCCCTTATACCGCGTGGTGGTGCCGGACAAGTACCTGTAACTCCTGGTCCCGTCGCACAGATGGTGACGGGGACAGTGCAGGTGGTGGCCGTTCCCGGGCACGTGTAGCCCGAGCCTGGGGTGGTCACAATGATCGTGCTGATGCTGTTATCGTAGGACGGAGGCGGAGTTTCAGCCTGGCCAAGGATGATGCCGCCGCCCAGCGTCCCGGCATTGTTGTAGATGCGGTTGTTGGCCACCTCAAGGTAGTGGGCATAGCCGTGGATGAACATGCCGCCACCGCCCTGGGAGCTGTCGGTGAAGCTCAAGCCGTCAATGCGCGACGGATTGCACAGATAGTTGCCCCCGTAGAACGGCGATGCCGTGTTGCAGTCACCTTGACTGTTAGTCATCGTCACGCCGCCGACTGTACTGGTCGAGGAGTTTGTGCAGTTTCCCATGGGGTCTACAAACGCGCTGCAGGCGTTGAGCGGAATGCAGCCCAGATTAATGGGTGCTCCGCCGGTCGTCGTGTTGTCGCAAACGCCGGGCTGGTTGTTGTTTTCCAGGCCCTTAGCCAGGACAGTAATGCCCGCGCCCTCGTAGGCGCCCATCAGCGATGGCTCCTGCAGGAGTTCCGCGATATTGCCGTTTTGCGTGACATCCCAGCCGATCACGGTCTCCAGCGGTATCTGGTCCACTCTGCTCTGGGTCGTTACCTGGCCCGACACCGAAGAATAGAACGGACATTCGCCCCCGGGGAATTGATTCGGGAAGGAACCGCTTGGATCGTACGGGTTGACCGTTCCGCCGCCCGCTGCGGGAGTGTTGTTGATGTAAGCCCCGTTCGTGGCCAGGCCGAACAGGCAGGCCACCTTCCTGCGCCAGGGATCGATCAAAATGCCGGCCGGGTGGGTGTTGGAGTCCACTATGCTGGAAGCGGCGCCCACGCCTTGCAGCCGAACCGGCTTCCACATCAGAAGCATTTCATAATACTTCCCCGGAGGAACGATGATCATGTCGCCCGGCGAGGCGGCATCGATGGCGGACTGAATGCTTTGTCCCGCAGCCAGCACGGTAGGAGTCTTGCCGCCCGCCGTGATGGTTACGGTATCAATCGACTGCTTGCCATTGGCTGCTGTGATCACCAGTTCGCCGCATCGTGCGCTGCTGTTCGGGTTGCTCGCGCCACCCACGCTATAGGCCGGGTTGGTAGCACTGCACAAGCGCAAACTACCCGCGTTAAAGGTGCAACTCAGCGAGAGATCGCCACCGGTGCAGTTGGCGTCTTCACCATCTATGGTCACGTGGGCGCCTGTGCCGAAGCCGTAATGGCGGGTAATGAATTTCTGGTTGTAGGGAGGTACAGTCGCTGCCGGCCCGGAATAACCGTTGTTGGGCACGAGCACGTCACCCAGAGCAGTGATGGTTATAGTCTGGTTGCCGGTCGTCCCGCTCACCCAAGGTCCTGTGACACTGCCGGTCACGGACTTGATGGCCGGCGTCGCATCCGGATAAGCGCAATCGGGCGGGTTGTAGCCCTCGGCGAACGCCGATGTTGGAACCACCGGCGTATCCAAGTAGTCGGTGTCAGCCGGCATGAACGGGTTCTCGTAGCAGAAGGTGCTGTAGTTCGAGTTGAACAGAGGATCGGTGATCATCTGCCCGAAGGTCGGGGACGTGACGCGCGTATCCTTGATCGGCCCGGGATCGTTCATGCAGGTAATCATCATCCCCGGCGCGTAACCGGTCGGGTTGGGCGGGTCCACCTGCCACGTCGAGAAGGTTAAGCCGTTGAAGGAGCCCCACTGGTCGGAGTACACGCGAGAAATTTCCACTCCGGCGTAGTCCTTGATCGCTACCGGCACGTTGGGCACAGCAAACTTCTCGCCGAAGGCCGGCGCGGCGGGGTCAAATTCGGAAGAGAAATCGTCCGTGATGAACCCGGTGAAGTGACTAGAGGCGGGCGTCTTGGTCCAGACGAAGAAGTCAGCGGTTGACTCCATCTGGTCGTTGAGCGCGACCTCCTTGCGGTCGCACAAGGGCCGTGTAGCACCTGCGAATGGCGCCACTTCGCCGCCTTCCGGCGAGATGCTCATGTAGTCGGGGACGATTCGCGTCTGGCCTACGCAAGGCGCCGGCATCACAATGAGTCCGCCAGGCCCAAACCCGCCAACGTTGAAAGTCCGGCCCAGATCCGTGGTTGGATTCGTACACCCACCACCGGTGCCGAAACATGGGTTGGCATTGCTGATCGTAGCCTGGTCGGGCACGATGAAGATGTTGGAAATGGCGCCGAACTGCTGCGTCGCCGGCGCGATGAAGTTGTCGCCGATGAGGATGTTCTTGTCTTCCTCCTTGGTGATCTCGTAGTTCGGCGGAGTCACAGCCTCGACCACGTACTTGCCGGTGCAGTTCAAGTTGCTTGCCTGGCAGGTGGCCTGGGACGGCAGCACTCCCTTTACGGCGCCGGTCTGGCCAGCGACTCCGAAAGCCGGGTTGGCTACCGTGGCGCACGCGATGGTCGTCCCGGGGATAGTGCCGCCGGGGTTATTGCTGCAATACGGGCTTGGGAAATGGTACAGACCGTCATAGGGCGCCGGCTGCACCTGGTTGAGGTTGTGGTACCCGTCATAGCACTTGTACTGGGAGTTGTGGGGCACAGTGGTAACGGGGTTCAGGTAGTTGGTCGTGTTCTGCAGCGTGTAGCTGTAGAAGGGGTCGGTGGGGGGCTGCCCCGGGCAATTCATGTTGGGGATACCGCCGGCAACTGTGGTGCCGTTCGGAGCAGTGCCTCCGCCAAAACCTTGCTGCGCCGCGCCCCCGAAGCCCTGAGCCCAGGCGTCCCAGCTGCTGGTGGTGGTTGTGTCCACCAAGGTTAGAGTCTGGGTGCCGTCCGCAGCGGTGCCCTCCTCATAGAGGTTGATGGTGACGCCAGGCACTAGCGGCTCCCAAAGGTTCTGGAAAAGTTGTCCCGGGTCGTCAAAGGGTCGGGTCGAACTGTAAACCACATGGCCGCGAATGCCGCCGTTTTCACCCGGGTAGTAGGGCTGCTTGCCCCAGTCGATGAGGTCGTACTCACTAAGGCCGCCTTGCCAGCCTTCCGTGGTGATTGTGCCGGGATCAATTCGACCGGTGGACTGAACAGAGGCGGTGCTGGTGCTTCCAGCCGTTCCCCGGGAAGCCACTCCGGTCGGGTTGGTGAGAAAGGTGGTTCTATTACACGCGGCATCCCCGCCGGCGCAGTAGATCGCGCCGGGTATGCTCAGATCAGGGGGAAGCGAGTAGGTCTCCCCCGAGCTCAGGACGGCAGCGTAAGGACCCGACGCATCCAGGGCTCCGCCGTTGTCGTTGACCACGTGCACGCCGGTGCCCCGGAAACGCGTGGTGTCCGATTCAGCCACATAGAAGGCGAACAGTGGGAAGGTCTCATCGAAATGGCCTTCGCCGGCGAAGTTGGTGAAGGTGGTGTTGCTAAACTTGCCGTTTCGCATGCGGATGCGGACTGGAGTCTGAATCAGTCCGGGGCTCTGCAGCGGATCCAGGGTCCCATCCCCCAGCAGAACCGGGCTACCCCGGCCTGTGGTATCCACGTAGCTGCGATTCCAGAGGTGCGTCTGCCAGGTGAACGCGGCATAGTTCACGTTGCAGGTGCCCGGGCTACTGCTCGCATTGCAGGCCTGGGTGTGATTTACGTTTATGGATTTGCTGGACCCGTCAACGATGAAGTCCACCCATTGGTCGAAGACAACCAGTCCCCACTCCCCGTCAGGAATCCCGGTGAACGTCACGTTTCCATTTTCATCGCACTTCTGGAAGGCGAACGTGGCACCGTCCGTATCGCCCAGAGAGGCGTAGCACGTGGTGTAGCTTAACGGCGAGTAATTGAGTGAATTGCCGTAAGCGCCGACCATGCTGCTGAAAAGCTGCTCATTCGGCGAACGCCCCTGGTGCAGGTTGGTCACCTGGACTTTGACCGTGTTGCTGCAATTAAGGCCAGTGCCGGTTGCGGGAGCGCCGCTGGAATTAAGTGCTCCGCTGCAGATTGCCGGCAGGCGTCCGTTAATGATCTTGGGATTGGCCATTCCGAAGAACACGTGGTATCCGCCCGGCCCGTATTCCTGGAAATAGTGTGGCTCAGCCGCCTTGACGAAGGCATCCAGGAGGTGAGTGCCGTCCAAGGTATTGGTCTGGAGCCATTCTTCGCCATTGGCTTCTCGCCGCGCTCCCGGGTGGACGGTGACGCCGAATCTGCCAGGCATGAGGTTCGCGACGACGAACTGGCCCACCAGCGGGGACAGGGTTACCCCGTCGGACTCGAACCTCGGGCACACGATGATCATGCCCACCTGCTGGGCTTGACCGCTGGCGTTGGAGATGGGACACGCGTCCAGTCCGGTGAGCGGATCGATGGTTCCGTTCAGGGCATTAGTCAGCGGCATGTTGAACATGTCGTAGGTCATCTGCCCGGTGGCATCGCCGCTGCCGCCGGCATCGTCCCACAGAATCACTGAGAAATCTTCCAGCCCCGGCTCTACGGTTGGGAAGGCCTGAGCGTTGGTCCCGCCTTCGATACCTCCGCCGGTGTCCGGTTCACCATTGAGCGGCCAGTCATCTTCGAAGATCCAGCCAACAAGCGTGGCGGTGGGCAGCGGGTTCGGTTCCACGTTCACCGTAACCTGCGTTTGACCAGGGGCGACGGGAGCGCCGCCCATGGTGTGCCCGCAACTGGTGGTGAGCGCCTGCCCGGTTAGCGTTTTAGCAGCAGCGCAGTTGCCCGCCACAGTTGGATCCGAGGCGTTGCCCGTATTGAATGCGTTGGCGGCGTCGCCTGGCAGCACCGAAATGTAGTAATACGCGGGCCTGCCGAAGGCATCGGCCGTCGGGAGGTTCACATCGCCCGGCATGGTTATGGGCAGAGACGAAGCGCCCAATGTGGAAGCGGGCACACAAATGCCGCCATCGCAGACTGCAGGAACATGGTTTCCAGTAGTCGGATCGTAAACCGTCTGGTCCCGTTCGCAACTCTGCGGCCCGGTGCAGCCAACCGCCACTACCGGCATGTAGCTGGCGTTGAAGTTGGTTCCCAGGGTCGGAGGAGGAACGGTCCCGCCGGTATTGACCTGTTTCGTGGGATCGATTTGGAAGCTGAGGTCTTGCTCAATGATCCACTTGTAATCGGTGACGGCCGCCTGCGTCTTCGCATCCTGCACTCTCACCTGCAGGCCGCTGCCGGCCTGGAAATTCACTGTGATAGTCA
>DATEPX010000191.1:0-5134 GCA_035272945.1 Terriglobales bacterium | reverse complement strand
ACCAGCGAAGGCAGAGGTTTTGACGGCCTCTCCGCAGACCAGAGAAGCAGATTTGGGGAGTGTTATCCGTCATCGCTTACACCTGAGGAGCTCCAACGCGCATTTCGGCGCACGATGAGCGCACTGCTGAACGAGATTCGGCTTCACGACGGCAATCTCGCTGAGCAGATTAGACTAACTTTGGCTGAGATTGCGGGCTGCGATGTTTCATCCACGGCTACCGGAGAGCTGGATCGAATCGATGGTGTAGCGACCGGCCGCGATGCCGAGCCGGTGGGAGCGTTGACTCGCGACCCTAGAGGGAATATGTCTGGTGCAGAAGTTCTTTCCCTGAACTTGACGGAAACACGTCGCCGGAGTATTCGCATCTGGCGGGCGATCCCGTTGTCCTTCTCCGACTGGCGTCCCGATTGTAACGCGTCACATTTCTTTCCACCGCCAAAGTTTTCTTTCCTCTGAGTAAGTTCTTCCTGGAGGGAAACAATCCCGACAAGACGCTGGCGCTCAGTGCGTCGATCGCAGTCGATTGCGTGGGATCGCTCTTATCCCAGTCGCGGCTGGTTTTTGGGGGATGTAGGATTTGCAAGGTTAGCCGTCCGGAGGGCGGTGAAGCCCTCCGGCGCAAACCATCACGGGAGTTCGCAGCTCCCGGAGGGAGATCCCTCATGCAAAGCCTACACCCGTTCCGCGGCTCCATCGAGGAGTATTTGCAGGAACTTTCCGATCCTGATCGTTATCGCCCTGACCACTGTCCGCTCTGCCACACCCCGGAGCCGCTTCGCGCGCACGGCTTTTATTGTCGCACCGTGGTGGATGTGCAATACGACGGATCCATCCGCGTGCGCCGTTATCTATGTCTTCTCTGTAAGCGTACGGTTTCTCTGTTACCCGAGTTCGTCTTGCCCTACCTGCGTTTCAGTATTCAGGTGATCGGTTTGTTTTTAGTGTCGCGCCTACTCAACGGCCGCACTTTAAGACAAGCGGCAGGTGCGGCGTTTCAACCCGATATGCCTTATCAACGTGGCCAGTTCTGGGTACGGCGGTTGCAGCAGCAAGCCCAGGCTTTGTGCGCGGGCTTGGCCAGCTTGACTGCAGTCGTTCCGGCAAGAGATTTTCTGACCCGGGGGTTGCAGATGCTCGAGGCTATCGGCTGGATCCCAGCACATCGTTTCCTCTTTGGCAAAGTACGTATCCACTTACTGGGCTGGCCGCGTTTTCTGGTTCCCTACGGTTGTCGCTTCCAGTGGTTGCCGGATTTATCCGATTCCTGATGTGAAACACACAACGCTTGTCTTGGCTTGGAACCGCAAACGGGCTATGGTCGCCAACGTTGAAGGTTGGTCATGATGGATACGCGGGCTGAAAAAATTGCTTTGTTCCGCTATGCGCTGATTGCTCCTCTAGTTTTGGAGGTCCTGCCGCGCGGCGAACTCACGCGCCGGGCGGAGGAGATCGCCGCGCGCAAGTACGAGATCCCGTATTCGCAACGCACTTCGCTTTCGGTCGACACCTTGCTGGATTGGGCACTGCGCTATCGCCGCAGTGGCTTTCCCGCCCTGGCTCCGAAACCGCGCTGCGATCGCGGGCAACCGCGCGTTGTCCCACCACAGCTGGCCGAGCTCATCGAACGGCTGAAGCGCGAGAACCCGCATCGCACGGGCATGACTCTGCTGCGGGAACTGGCGCTGGTCTCAGGCACAGACTCTCCCGCCATCTCGGCCGCCACTCTGTATCGCTTCCTCAAACAGCGTGGCTTGACCACCCGCCAGCTGCTGGCTGGGCCAGCACACAAGAAGTTCGAGGCGGAGCGAAGCAATCACATCTGGCAATCCGACATGCTGTTCGGACCTTACGTCCAGCGTTCTGGCGGCGGGCGCATGCAGGCCTTTTTATATGCCGTTCTCGACGACGCGAGCCGGCTCGTCCCGCATGCCGAATTTTATTCTCACCAAGGACTGGACGCGTTCCTGGATTGCTTGCGGCAAGCGGTGGCCGCCCGGGGGGTCCCCATCCGCCTCTACGTGGATAACGCCAAAGTTTTTCGCAGTGCCCAGTTGGCACGGATCGCCGCATCCATTGGTATTCTTGTGACTCACACTCCGCCCTACCAACCACAAGGGCGCGGCAAGATCGAACGTTTTTTCCGCTCGTTAAGAGAACAACTACTGGCCAATCTGGATCCACGACGAACCCTTTCCCTGCAAGAGTTAAACCAGCGCCTGTGGGCTTGGATCGAGCAGGTCTATCACTGCTCCCAGCACGGTGGTTTGGGAACTACTCCCTTGTTGCGCTGGCAGCGAGACATCGAACACATCCGTCAACTTCCGCCCTCGACCGACTTGCGCCGTCTGTTTTTCTATCGCCTGAATCGACTCGTGCGCCGTGATTCGACCTTCCGGTTGCGTGGGCAGTTCTATGAGACTCCCTCTGCGTTAGAAGGCGAAACCATCGAAGTACGTTTCGATCCGCTCGATCTCTCCGAGGTGGAGATCTACTTTCGGGGGGAAGCACAAGGCAGGGCACGACCGGTCGATGCCGTGGTCAATGCACAGCTGCCTTCCATCAAGTCTGCACCCGCTGCACCTCCCGAGCCGACCGGCATTAACTTCGTGGAGCTTCTCGTGCAAAAACCCCAGCCGCTCCCACCCAGGAAGGAGCACGACCAGGACACAGAAGACAAGGAAAAACCAGACCAGGACAAAGAATAAGGAGTAAGCAAGCGATGTGGGAAACCTTCTTCGGTTTTAAGAAAATCCCCTTCCCGGATTCTCCGGATCCGAAACAGTTGTTCGCCTCGCAAGCCTGGAATCAGGTCAAGGCACGATTGCAGTTTCTAGTCGATCACCACGCTACGGGTCTGCTGACCGGAGAAGTCGGAGCCGGAAAATCCACTGCTGCTCGCACCTTTAGCCGCTCGCTCAATCCCAGCTTGTACAAGATCCTGTACCTGCACTGGACCTCCGGGTCCTGCGTGGACCTGTTACGGCAACTGGCGCGCGAACTCGACCTGGAGCCGGCTGGCCGCAGTGGCGATCTCGCTCGCCAGATCTCCGAAGCCATCGTGCGCTTGAATCAAAGCAAAAAACAACATCCCGTGTTGATTTGTGACGAAGCGCATCTCTTGTGCCATTCCGCCTTGGAGCAGCTCCCTTTACTGCTCAACTTCGACATGGATTCCGCACATTACTTGACCTTGCTGCTCGTCGGTCAACCGCTGCTGCGCCGGACCTTGTCGTTGCAACTGCATGAGGCCTTGCGCCAGCGCATTGCTGTCCACTACCACCTGGAAGGACTCTCGCGCGAAGAGCTCGATGCCTATGTCGCCCATCAGCTGAAAGCTGCCGGGGTCAGCCAACCGCTGTTTGATGACATCGCTATGCAAGCTCTCTATCAGGCAACGAAGGGAATCTTGCGCAAAGTGAACAAACTGGCTTCTACCGCCTTGCGCCTGGCCGCACAGCGCAAGACTTCCCTGGTCAATGAAGCCATCTTGCTCGATGCCACCGCGGAGGCACTCCTGTGAAAGATACGGACCGGCAGAAAGCTTCCCCAACCACTGTGTTGTCGCTGGCTCAGCTGCTCGAACAACAGCCGCCTACTCCACCGCCTTCCCTAGTCGAGCCAGGTCTGCTGCCGGCACAAGGTATCTGGTTCGTAGGCGGAGAGCCTAAGGTGGGAAAATCCTTGCTGGTCGCCAATCTCGCATTGGCGTTGGCCGCCGGTTCCAATCGCATTGGCTTTCCCATTCCCGCTCCACGCCGGGTTCTGGTCTGCCAGTTCGAGCTGCCCTTGCCCCAGTTCGTCAATCGCTTGCTGGTCATGCGGCGTAATCTCGGTCCCGCTGCCGATCATCATCTACTCGTGGATACGCGGGCCACAGGGCATCTGCTCAGTGCACCCCAAGGTCTCAATCACTTCGTAGTTGCCGCCAGGGCTGCCGCTGCCGAAGTCATTGTGCTCGATCCTCTCTACTCAACTCACGATCAGGATGAAAACGATACCCGCGCCATGGCGGCTCTCTGCCAAGCCCTGCTCCGCCTGCGCGATGCCACTCATGCGGCTCTGATCGTCGTCCACCATATTCGAAAATCGATTACCCGCGAGGAAATCGGCAGCGCCTTTCGCGGCTCCAGTGCTCTGCATGCGGTAGGCGATACCTACATGCTGCTCACTCGTCCTTCGCCTCAGCTGCCCACCCTGGAGCTGCGCTTTCAGTTTCGCTATAGTCCGCCCCAACCACCACGGTTGCTGAAACTTGATCCCCAGAGCCTCTGGTTTTCCAGTGCCGGCTCGGTGCCTATCGCTCAGACACTTCGTCACAAGGTAAACCCAACGGATGTTAGCCAAGCTCTCAGCACTCGTGGCGGACGGCTCCGCTACAGCGAGCTGCGACACGAAATCATGCAGCAGACCGAGTGCTCCAAACGTACTGCGCAACTGGCTATCCATGAAGCTTGTAAACAAGGCAGCGTCGTTCACGACGATGGCCAGTATCGATTGCCGCTATAGCATTCTGCGACTTTGCGGCTGGGTCGCGCCGCCGCAAACCCTGCCCTGTGGGGATCAGGGCCCGAGGCTGGGGCGACGGATCTGCACCCAGATCACTCGTACTCAGTCAGAGCCCCACGCGGTTCTAGCACGCTGCGCGGGGCTCTCCTCTTGTTCACAAAAACTGGGACAGATACCAGAGCTCTGGCCTCCGGAGTCACAAACGCGAAGCCGGCCGCGACCCGCTTTTGGTCGCGGCCCTCCTGATCAATGAAATCAATAAGTTCACCTGCGTTAACCCGGTCACGGAGATGTTCTGGTTACCTATTCTGTTTTCAATGCGTTCGCAGCACGGTAACCTGCGGTTAGCCTGCAGCACCCATCCTGGGGTGACGTGTCATTCTTCACCCCCTGTGCAGCGGCGTCCGACTCACGCCTGCAACACGGGCACTTTCAAACCTCAGTGCCATCTCACTTTTCTTTCTTTGATGGGATAGGATACTCAGCCTGCCTATACAGACATGTATCCTATCCCACCCGCATCGAGCCCACAGTAGCTGACCAGCTTAAAATCCGGGGATGAATCTGAGAAAACCGCCGCAAGATATGTTGAGAACGTCAGAGGACAAGAGTGCGATCCGTTACA
>DATEPX010000190.1:0-69375 GCA_035272945.1 Terriglobales bacterium | reverse complement strand
GGTGGCGCGTATTGCAAGTAGATTGGCGCAATCTGCTAGTGCCGTCCTGCGCCGAGGACATCTAAATCTTAAAGTGGTGAATCGGATACCGAGGTTCAAACAACTTATGAACTTATCTTTTGAGAACAAAGTGGCGCTAGTGACCGGAGCAGCGGCAGGTATGGGACTGGCGACCGCGAGAGCGTTTGCCCAGGCGGGCGCAGCAGTCGTACTGGCTGATTTCAAAGAGGAAGCGGTGCGAGCGGAAGCCCAGAAACTGACAGCCGCCGGCTACAAGGCAATGGCGATCCGCTGCGATGTGAGTGACGACGCCCAAGTGGCAGCGATGGTGGACCGCACAGTTACCGAGTTCGGTCGACTCGACGTCGCGTTCAACAATGCAGGGGTTATGGCCCACATCGCGCCCACCGCCAACAGTTCTCCCGAAGATTGGGATCGCGTGATCGGAATCAACTTGCGCGGCGTATGGAGTTGTATATGAAGTACGAACTGCGGCAAATGGAACGCCAGGGCAGCGGCGCGATCGTCAACAACGCATCCGTCGGCGCGTTAACCGGCAACCCTGGTATCGGGTCTTACATCGCCTCCAAGCACGGCGTCGTCGGCCTGACGCGGACGGCCGCTTTGGAATACGTCAAGAACGGAATCCGAGTGAATGCGGTCAATCCCGGATTGATCGATACGCAGATAGCCCGCGATGTGGTGAGCGGAAACGAGCAAGCCTACGGCGAAATAGCGAAGAGTGTTCCCATCGGTCGCGCGGTCCGGCCTGAAGAGATCGCCTCTGCTGTGCTGTGGCTTTGCAGTCCCGGTGCGAGCTATGTCGTGGGTCAGGCACTTACCGTGGATGGTGGAATGACGATTGCGCCCTGACTCTGAGCAGAGAAATCGTGAAAGAAAGAACAACCTGGAATAGGGAGATTGAAGATGAAAGGAACTGTTTTATACGGAGAGCGTGACATTCGGTTCGAAGATCGGCCGGAGCCCACAATCGCCAAACCGACAGACGCGATTATCCGACTGTCGGCGACATGTATCTGCGGTTCGGACTTGTGGCCGTATCGCGGCATTCAAGCGATCGCTCAACCGACCCCGATGGGTCACGAGTACTGCGGCATCGTGGAAGAAGTTGGTAAAGAAATAAGAAACATCAAGCCCGGCCAGTTTGTGGTCGGCTCATTCGCAACATCTGACAACACCTGCTCCATTTGCCGGCACGGTTATCAGTCCTCGTGCGTGCAGCGCGAGTTCATGAGCACGGCGCAGGCTCCATATTTACGCGTTCCGCTCGCCGATGGCACGTTAGTCGCGACCAGCGATCTTCCTCCCAAAGCCTTGATCCCGAGTCTGCTGGCAACCTCCGATGTTTTGGGTACGGGTTGGTTTGCGGCGGATGCGGCTAACGTAAAGCCGGGATCGACAGCTCTGGTGGTCGGTGATGGCGCGGTCGGGCTTCTGGCAGTTCTTTCCGCAAAACAAATGGGTGCGGAGCGGATCATCGCGATGAGCCGTCATCCATCGCGCCAGAAGCTCGCACGAGAGTTTGGTGCTACAGATATCGTGACCGAGCGGGGCGACGAAGGTATCGCCCGCATCAAGGAGCTCACAAAGGGACTCGGTGCGGATTCGGCGCTTGAATGTGTTGGGACACAGGAGTCGATGATGCAAGCAATCAAGTCGACGCGTCCCGGTGGTTATATAGGCTACGTCGGCGTGCCACACGGTGTTTCGCTCGACGGTGAGCAATTGTTCTTCGCTCACGTGCACCTGCACGGCGGGCCCGCTCCGGTGCGGCGTTACCTGCCTGAACTCATCAATCTTGTGCAGGACGGGAAGATCAACCCCGGCAAGGTTTTCGACCTGACGCTGCCCCTGGATCAGGTGGCAGAGGGCTACCGTGCAATGGACGAACGCCGCGCAATCAAGACGCTGCTGGAACCAAATGGCAAGAGCCAATAATTAGGATCGTCTTGGACGGAGAGAATAATGCCTCATGTCATTGTGAAATTATGGCCTGGCAAATCAGAACAGCAGAAGACTCGCCTAGCTGAAGCCATTACGAAGAACGTCATGGACATTCTTCATTACAGCGACGAGTCTGTTTCCGTCGCTATGGAGGAAGTCAAGTCTGGCGACTGGGTAGAAAAGGTCTACAAACCTGATATCCAGAACAAGTGGCAAACTCTCTACAAGAAGCCCGGATACGATGTGACTGATCTGTAAAGGAATCGCAAAATGGAAATCAAAAGAGTGGGTTCGCAATCTTCGGTCAAGGGACCTGCAGATTGGTTCACAGGAATGGTACGCATCGATCCGTTGTTTCAGGCGCCCGAGCCTGCCCTCGTCCAAGGCGCCAGTGTCACGTTCGAGCCGGGTGCACGAACTGCGTGGCACACTCATCCACTCGGCCAAACGCTCGTTGTTACGGCTGGTTGCGGCTGGGTGCAGCGCGAAGGTGGGCCCATTGAGGAGATTCACCCTGGTGACGTAGTCTGGTTTTCGCCCGGCGAAAAGCACTGGCACGGTGCGACGCCGACCACGGCCATGACGCACATCGCAATTCAGGAGAAGAAAGACGGGAAGGTGGTCGATTGGATGGAGCACGTCAGCGACGAGCAATACCGAAAATGATGTGGCCGGCAAGATTGGGAAGCAGAGTTATCCTGTTCACTGAGCTATGACAAAGCAATTCCGAGTTTCGACTACGCTACCGCAAAAGCTAAAGGAACTGGGTCTTTCGCCTGACGCAGTCCTTCGCCGAGCGGGCCTTCCAATGGGCTTGTTCAAAATGGACAAAATCCTGGTGAGCACGGAAGAGTTTTTTGCGTTGCACCGCGGAATTGCGGAAGCCAGCAATGATCCCTGCTTTGGCCTGAAATTGGGGAGCGAGGAGCGCGTCGAGCGATACGACCCCGTGAAGATCGCCGCGATCTCGGCTCGATCATTTCGAGATGCGATCGAGCGCATTTCCCGCTACAAGCAGCTCACTTGTCCGGAGGAGATCCGAGTCGTCGAACGTGGGAAGGAATCCGCTGTCCAGTTTCTCTGGCTTCTCGCGCTTGAGAAGGAACCGCCTTTGTTGGTAGATGTATGTTTTGCTTGGATCGTCTCTATGGCGCATCGTGGCATCGGACGACGCTTGAGTCCCAAGCGGGTAGAGCTTCAACGGCCTCCAGCCCACCGAGAGATCTACGAAACGCATTTCGGATGTCCAGTTAGGTTCAAGGCCGACCGGGACGCATTGGTATTCAGCATGGCGGACATGGAACTACCGTTCGTCACGCATAACGCCGATTTGCTCGGGATTGTGGCGCCGCAATTGGAGTCGGAATTGGCTCAGCAGCTTGCGCAGAAAACGTTCATTGAACAAGCAAAAGGGGATTCTGAAACACCTCGTCGCCGGCCAGCGTCCTGGAATACAGGACTTGGCCAGAGAACTCCATCTGAGCACCCGGACATTACAACGCCGCTTGGGCGAACACGGCATAACATTTCAGCGTTTGCTCGATGAAGCCCGGCATGAACTGGCCCGTCATTATCTGCTCCACTCATCGCGGGAGGTGAGTGAAACTGCCTATCTTTTAGGCTACGAAGATGCCAATTCCTTTTATCGGGCTTTCCATCAGTGGGAAGGGACGACACCGGGACAGTGGCGGCTGCTCCAAAAGTCCTCGGCAACAGAAGCGCAAATAGGCGCAGCGTGAAGCTTTCGAATCTCTGCCTCAAAGAATGCCGACACATGGCATTGCAATAACTTTTTGGCTGGTGGCACATCCGCGTGGTTTAGGGCCGCAAATAGTCATTTCCGGGGTATTTTCACAATTTGTCCAAATCGAAAATAGCGTCCCGCAAAATGCTTTTGAGGGGTCGTGTGCCATCCATGAAAAATGCCAAGAAACCGACACATTTACTTACACACTTTCACATCTCATGCATTAGGCTACAATGGGACAGGCAAGTACAATGCGCGTGTAATCAGTAACTTACAGGCAGAGCCCGGGTGGCGAAACTGGCAGACGCACGGGACTTAAAATCCCGGGTCCCGAAAGGGACGTATCGGTTCGATTCCGATCCCGGGCACCAGCAGATCCCTCGACGCGGTTCGGGATTTCGGCTGCGGCCCTTCGACTACGCTCAGGGCCTCGGCTGAGTCCCGCTTCGCTCACGCCCGCACAACGCCTCAACCTGTCCGACCGCCCAACCGCCGGCAGCTTCGTCCGCAATTACCAAAGTAATTCTTTGGCGACCATTTTCGGCTGGCATTAAAAATGACATGATGACTTTCTTTCTCTTATGCACTGAATTGCACACTCGCCGTGAATTGCCTTCCGGCTAGGTTGCACTCCGTTGAGTAGTCGTCTTCCTCGAAAGCCTCGAGTGGCAGCAAAAGTGCTCGGTACGGTCTAGCCCAAATTGTCCAGCCTTGGCTGAGATAGCCCCCAAAAAGCTTGCAAAACGAGGCTCAGAAATGTACCTGGTAATGTTGTTGATGCTCATGCAACGGCCGGTGACGCGATCGGAGCATCCGATCAAATCCGCGGCGGTGATCGAAGTTCCGAACTTAACGGTCTGGCGCCAAGATGTCCATGGCCGCTGTTTCGAGGTCAGTTTCGACAACCAGAAGACTCTTGACCAGACGATTGCTTGTGACCCGAGCAGAGCGAAAAAATAAATTGATTCAGACGCTCTCGGGCAGGTACACTAGCCGTACGGAAGTGGAAGTTATCTGGATTCCCTCACAGTTCTGTCTCCCCGGTTTTGCCTCTCCCAAGTTCTTGCCTCTCCCAGTCGAATCTGCGCGGGTAGCTAACGACGCGGAATGAACTGTCTCTGCCTTTAAGACCTGTCCGCCACTGACGCGGGCCAGGAGATCTTTATGCAGCCCGAGGGCTGCATTTACAGGAGGAACGATGAAGTTTTTGTCAGCTGGGAAAATTGGTTCGTCATTCGTACTCATGATGGGCCTGGTATTGATGGTCGGGCAGCCCGCACAGGGCCAAAGGCTGTCCTTGAAGGAGGGTCGGCCTGTCGGAGACTTACCGCCTCACCACGTCGGACAGCCCGCACAGGGCCAAAGCCTGTTCTTGAAGGAGGGTGGCTCGATCACCGTAACTAAGACTTCCAGTGGAGATCTCACGGCACGTGAAGACTCTTACTTCAGTACCATATCGCATGCGTTCTCGCAGCAAAAAGGCTGTTCGACGGTAAAGTTGCAAGGTGATAACGCTAACTTCACGGTCCAATTCTACGTCGCCCACTTGCTCGAGCAGTACACTATCAGTTATGTGGTAGTCGACAAGTCAGGCTCGGTCATTAACACGACCACCATAAACTCGATCCCGGAAGCTGCGGGAAAAATCTGTGAGCTGATTTCAGCGGCCAGAAAAGAGCCTCCTCAGCCCAAATGTTCGCCTGCTGGCAAAGGCAAGAAGGGAGCCTGTGAGACGGACGACGCCAAAAGGCTGCCCAGAAAGATGTCGTACTACTGACCTTTTGACGCGTGGGACAGAGGTCGATGAGGTGGAAGTCGATCTCTTAAAGCGCGCCCAGTTATCGGGGCCATAATGCAGGGCCAGAGGGATAGCACCACAGATGCATATCCCTCGCTCGCTGCTCGCAGGATGGCTTGTCAGCTACCTCCGGCCAGCTTGGCGCTAGTCGGGCGAGAGGGAGTGCTGCGTGGATTCCGGCTGCCGGTCCCCGGCAGAGCAATTTGCAGACCGTCAGGTGGGCACACCCAGCTTGGGTAGAAGCCACTGGGTCACGAATAGGTATGCGGCGAAGATACCGAGAAACCAGAATAGATCACTCACACTGGAATTATAAATACCGCTGAGGTCAAACCGGCAGGATAGTTTCTGGCTCGTCGACCGATTCTGAGCGGCGTTGCTTGCGGAGTTCATTCAGGAAATCGGCCGTGGGCAGGTTCGCCTTGTGCTCAAAGAGTTCCAGCAGGGGATCGTCAGCGCTTTCTGCTTTCAGCCCTTCTGCCACTTCCTGAAGTGCTGTTGGACTAATTGGCTCCAGGCCCTCCGGTTCGACGAGCAATTCGGGGATCGCGCCATTACTCTCCATCAGTGTGTGTATAAACTTCTCCACTTCCTGGCGTTGCTCGGGAGTCCTCTGAATGAAAGCGACACCCATGCCCACATCCGGGTGCATCACGCGCACCAAGCCCGTGGCATGAACCTGCAACTCACCTACACGCATTGACAATGCCACGCGGGCCTGCGCCGGAAAAGGCGAGGCGGTTTCGAGGTAGCACCCACCGAGGCTGAGGTCCGTCAGTTTGCAGCGCGCCGGCGGATCGTCTTCCTCGGGTTCGGGCGAATTTGCCTTCAGCCAGCTCTTCAATTCCTGCCGCGGTGCAGCCGGCAAATCAAGAAAACGGATTCCCGCCTGACCGTTGGGATTTTCCCACGCCAGCTCAGCTTCGGCTTCAATCAGAGCTTTCGTGCCAGGGAGTTTGAATTGCAGGTGCATCGGCCCACGATCACGATGGCGCCGGTTCAGGCGAACTCCGATTCCGTCCTCGCTCAAATCAGAGCTGACCGTGCGCTCCAGTCCGGTGCCATCGCTGCTCTTGAACTTGTACATGATCGGCATCTCGACCGGAATGCGTGCCGCGCGGCGACGTTCGCACTTCATCAACGCCCGGGCTGCGCGAAAACTGGACTTGGCCCGTTCCGCGGAAATCGGCTTGTAGAGAACAAAGTGCGCCCCCAGTTCGAAGGCGCTACGGACATCGCTTTGGCTGTCAATCAGGGCTACGGCTACGGCATTCTTGTTGGAGGGTGCGTTGCGGGCAGCTTTAAGAATCTGTCCGGCCATTTGAGGATTTTGGCAATCGACGATCACGGCTTCGAATCTCCGGCGGCTCAGCTTGAGGCCAGCCACTTCCGGATCGGAGCAATGCTCCATGCTAATTTCCAGGTCGTTGAGCACACGACGCAGCACGCGCACGATCCTCTCGTCGGAGCACAACACCAGCGATTGCAGATTCATAGCCGATTCACATCGTAGGACGGCAGCGGTTACCGGCCAAGTTACTGCAGTAATCACATACCACCGGTACAAAGGGGAGGAAAGCTACTGGAGCGATTGCCGGACCATTCAGACTAGCGCCCGGCCGGATGACCCTGTTCGTTCTCGTCGTCCTGCAGGAGGTGGGCGATGGAGCGCAGGTTCTCAGCCGCTTCCTGCAACTGAGTGATCTGCTTGCCCAGGGCTTCCAGTTGGGTCTTCTTGCGGCGCAGCACTTCGTTAATATCTTTCACGGTGCCTCCTCGCACGCACTGTACGGGGTGTCTAGCAGCGCGTCAACGACCGAAAGTACCCTTCCATTACGGGGGTAACTTGCTCCTTTGGGGAGGTAGATTACTATCGATTATTGGGGAGAGCAGGTCGAGTTCTGTTCCTGGATCGCCCTTCTGCTTGATGCGACTGGAGTAAAAGTATGGGGTCGATGGATGTTGGTACGGTGGAGCAAGGTGAGGCAAGCGCGAAGATGCCTTCCCCCGTTTCCCCAGTGAGGCGTTTCACCGCTGCTAGTGTGAGGCGTTTCGCCGATGTAAACCGCGAGCTGTGGCTCCTGCTTTCGCTCTTCTTGTTGGCTGCCCTGCTGAACTCTATGCTCGACTCGCATCGCATGTTGCTAGGGCTGTATACCCTGCCCACATTGTTTTCGGCTTACGTTTACGGGCGGCGTCATGCGACCCTAACCGCCCTGGGCAGCGTTCTCGTCGTTGTGCTGATCACGTACTTCAATCCAGTGCTCTTCGCCCGGCGTGCGAGCGATCTGCCTGTCGCCGAAAAGTGGTTCGATATTGCGCTCTGGGGCGGCATCCTGATGGTGAACGCCTACGCGATGGGCACGCTGTATGAGCACAAGCAAAAGCACTTTACGGAACTGCGCAACACATACCACGGCATTCTGATTATCCTGAGCCAGTTCATTTCCAAGGATAAGTACACGCAAAACCACTCCTACCGGGTCTCGGTGTATGCCGGTGCCCTTGGTTCGCAGCTGGGCTTGTCGGCCGAGCGGATAGAGGATATCCGGGCCGCCGCGCTGCTGCACGACCTAGGCAAGCTCGACGTCAGCCGCGAAATTCTTTATAAGGCCGCGCGCCTAACTTCCGACGAATATCAAGATGTACAGAAACACGTCGAGCTTGGCGTCCAGATGTTGCGACCGGTGGGCGGGCCGCTGGGGCGGGTTATACCCATCATTCTGGCGCACCATGACAAGTTTGACGGCACAGGCTACCACTCTGCGCAGGGCCAGGAGATTCCCCTGGAAGCCCGCATTCTGTCGGTGGCCGATGTCTACGACTCTCTGACCAGCGACCGGCCCTACCGGAAGGCGATGTCACCGTTTGAAGCCAAAGAAGCTATCGTGAAGAGCGCCGGCTCCGACTTCGATCCTAAGGTCGTGGAAGCATTCGCGGCCTGTTTCCGCCAAGGCAACATGGAAGTTCCCGAAGTTCTGGTGTAAGGCAAGCTAATTTTTTCAATCAGTTGCGTTAATTCTGCAGGTATTGTCTTGGCGGCGCCTTGGGTAAGCTGAAATCCCGGTGCGGCCGCTGCTTTCAGTTGCAAGCGGGGTCGGAAGCGGAAGGTGTTCCAAAAGGGGACCTTAACTCTTTTGGTACCTTTGAGTTAGGACCTATCAAATTCACCAAGTTTGGGCTTGATTCTGTTTGACTTAGGTCGAAAATTGACCTAGAATCTTATGTTTCCTTTTCCCACCAAGGTTCCGAGTAGTAGGGCCTCCGGTTTAGTTCTGGAAGCGCAAGTAGTTGCGTGAATCCGAGACGTGGTCACGCGAATCTAACTTCAAGAGCTAGTGCGGGAAGAAGTCGAATTCATTTCAAGTAAGAGGGACATAATCTTCATGGCAAAGCGACGTGGAAATCCGAACTGGGGCAAGCCTGAGCCGATCGGGCCAATTACCCCTACCATTACTGAATTCGAACAGGTGGTGCGCGAGTACAAGCTTGCCCCCGATCAGTACCTCCGATCTACCCGCCTACGCGAGTGGGCTCGCCGCAACAAGAACTCCAAGTACATTCCGGAGCCGCTGTTGGAAGCTTGGGGATTTGAGATCGAATCGACGCTCTAACTTCTAACTAGGAGTGTTGTGGGCTTTGAGGGTCGCCGATGAGGCGGCCTTTTTTACTTGGGGCTTCTCTGGGCCGCGATTCGGATGCCTATGCCGGTGAACCTGCCACCCGAGGAACTAGCCGGGGTGCTGGCTGCTACCTGCTTCGCTGCCGGGCTCAATGTTTACGCGACGGTGGCGACTCTGGAGCTGCTATCGCGGACCGGCCTGGTATCGCTTCCCCCGCCCTTCACATTCTCACGAGTTGGTACGTTATCGGCATCTGTAGACTGCTATTCGTCGTGGAGTTCTTCGCCGACAAGATTCCTGCCTTCCACCTGATCTGGGATGCCCTACATACCGACAAATCAGCTGCCGGCGGCGCTCGCCCGGGCGGCCTCATCGCATCCGCGGCACATGGCGGAAAGACCCAGTTCGCGCCGCTGTCACTCCTTCTCCCGGACCCCTATCCAAATATCTCACTCAGCCTGGGTGAAGACGCCTTCGCGATTTTTCTGACCTGGTTTGCAACCCAGCATCATTACCTGGCGTCGGCCATTGTAAGGTGGTTGCTGATCGTCATCGTGGTGGTGATCCGGTGGGTAGGACGCGCGTTGGGCGCCTTGTTCCGCGGGGCTCACAAGTGAATCGCTACGTGAATTGGGCGTGTTGCGGGAGCCGTGATTCTCACGGGTTAGACTTCAACGTACCCTGCTCAGCAGCCCCGGAAATATGTGCCTCGAAAACATTCCCAGAGCTTGCCCGCATCTAAGGGTTTCGTGTGGATGGCTAAGGTAAGACGAGCACTGGTTCGAACATACAGCGATATGCTGCGGAACCACACTCTGCAAATGGCTGCAGCTTTGTCCTACTACTTTGTATTGTCGCTATTCCCAGCCTTGATCTTCCTCTCCGCCGTCGTGGCGTATTTGCCCGTGCCGGACCTTTTCAATCAGGCTTTGGCACTGATGTCGCGTTTTTTGCCTGCCGACAGCATGGGCCTGGTCCGCAGAGTGCTGGGACGTGATCACGCCTAACCGTGGAACCTTTCTATCGTTTGGAATTCTGGGCGCCCTGTGGGCGGCTTCGGGTGGTTTTGCCGCGGCGATCGAAGCTCTGGATCTGGCTTATGAAGTCGAGGGTGAACGTCCGTTCTGGAAGACGCGACCTTTGGCGATCGGTTTGGCGTTTCTCACCGGAGCTCTGTTGCTGATTGCGCTCTCGGTGATGGTCGTGGGTCCACGTTTTGGCGCATGGCTTGCAGCCCGGGTTCACCTTTCCGATCTTTTTGTTTTTCTGTGGCCCTACATTCACTGGACTGTCGCCGTGGGATTCACCGTTCTTGCCGTTGAGGCGCTTTATTTTCTTGCCCCCAACGTGAAACAACGCTTTGGCGCAACGCTACCAGGCGCAGCGCTGGCGGTCGGGTCCTGGATTGGCTTGTCGTATTTGTTGGGAATCTACTTTCGCCACTTTGCGAATTTCAATAAGACGTATGGCACGCTGGGCGCCGCCATTGCGTTGATGATGTGGCTGTACTGGACGGGCTTTGCCATGCTGGTGGGCGCCGAACTAAACTCTGAACTGGCCAAAATGAGCAACGAGGGCAAGCTGGAAGAGAAACACGAACCACATGACATCACCAAGATTGACCTCGCCGCGTAACTTATGCACTGCGTTTTGGCCGCTCTTCCGTTTCCGAATCATCGAGGGGAGCAAACAGGGTTCGCAGGTTCAACAACTGCTCGACAACCTTCAACAGATGGCGAGGGGGGGCGCTTTTGGAGATGAAAGCGTCCACCGATTGCAGCAAGCTTTCAGAAAGTTCTTCGTCGGCCGACAGCATGGCGATTGGAACATCACCTTTGCTGGCCTTCATTTGTTGCGCGACAACATCTCCGTTCATTTCCGGCATATGAAAATCTAACAGGACCAGGTCCACTGGATTCGTGCCAAATAGCTGCAAAGCTTCTTGTGGGCTGGTGGTGACCAGCACCTCGCATCCATACCCCTCCAACAATTCCTTGCGTCCGTCCAGTGCGTTTGGTTCATCATCGAGGCAGAGGATTAAAGATCTTTGGGCCATGGCACGCTCCTTTTCCTCCGAGTCAAGCCTCCGAGCAGACAAAAATCAATCACTTACGGCTGCGCCATGCCGAGGGAACTTTTTTGCATATCCAGAACAATGGGCACGATCCGTGCCAAAAGCTAGAGGCCGCCGACTAAGGCATTTAGAGGGAAAGTCAGACAGGGAGGCAATCCTTACATAGTTGGGAGGAACTGCACAGTGTAAAAAGGTGGAGGACAGGGTTAGGACGTGCGGTTCACTTGAGAACGCTGCTAGCGCGCTACCTGGACCGGAGAGACGTTGGTTCCGGTTCTCTGAAAGCTGAAGCGTAAAACCCAGTCTCGCGGTTCCGGCGCCGGTGCGAATTTCCACTTCTGCGCCGCCTGCATGGCCAGATGTGCGAAGTAACGGCTCGGCCCAGGGGAGTCGAACTCCGCGCCTCCGACGTTCCCAGAAGGATTGACATGCACTCTGACGCCGACGCGCACCGTTCCTTCAATTGTGTGTCTGGCACTCTCGGGAACCCTAGGCAAGACGCGCTCGATGATGCCGGACGACGGCGGGGTGTTAACGGTTTCAGCAACTTTCGCGCCGCCAGTCTGCGGCCGAGCAGGGCTAGGCTTGGCCGGCGGAGCGGTCCCCGCGAACTGCCCCGCTGAGTTCGGAGTCAGGCTCGGTTCTGCTTTCGGCTGAGCTTTCGGTTGAGACGTCGCTGTCGGAGCAGTCTTCGCAGGCTCCGGAGTTCGATGCGAGAATCGCGGACGCGCTACCAACACCGCAATGATCACGAAGGCCGCTACGATTGGAAGAATCAGGCGGTGTTTCGGCCGAGCCTCGCGAGATTTCGAATTGGTCTCTGTGCGCCCGGGCGATATCTGTTTGAGCTTTGCCCTGATTGCTGCAACCGTGGCCCGCTGCTGAGGATCACGGCGCAAACATTCATTCACAATTTCGCGAAAAGGCTCCGGCAAACTCTGCGGCACCATCGGATCGCCCTTGGCATTGAAGGGAGGCCGACGTTGTGTCAATGCTTCGACCAGTGTGATACCTAGTGACCATAGGTCCCCGGCCGGCGAGACTGTTCCGGTTGCACGCTCCGGCGGATCGTAGGCACCGGTCTTCCCTGCTGCTTGATTCGGTTCGCCGGGGCGCAAGAGTTCATCGCGGGAGAGCTTTAGCTGTTCTTTGACCGCCAGGATGTTGGGTGGCTTGATGTGACCGTGTACGAGACCGTGCCCGTGAAGGTACGCCAGCGCCTCAAGGGTCGGCTCCAGTATGTCGCGTGTCTCGGCGGCAGTCAGTGCACGATTGGGGAGAATCTGCGCCAGGTTTTCTTCCGCGTACTCCATTACGGCAAAGATGAACTCGTTATTGCCGAGTCGGCAGCGGCCAACCTCAAACAGCCGGATTAGATGAGGATGCGAGAGTTGTGCGCCCAGGTGCCAGCGAGCCAGGTGGCGGTCCACGTTCGCCAAGTCGGCCGGAACCAGCTTTATCGTAGCCTTCTGGCCATCGCGCACCGTCGCAAAGGCAGCGCTATGGTCCGAGCCGCCCAAGCGCTGGCGTAGAGGGAATTTGCCGTTAACCGACTGACCTATCCAGCGGTCCCACACTTCGGCTGTCGCGGTTTGCCCAGACATAAGGATTGACATCATTTTACCTGCTCGTTTCGGTTTGCTCTGTGACTGCTGTCCGCTGGGGTTACGACCGCCACCTTGTTCACGCCGCTGCAAGCCAAGTAGACTCGTCCGTCCGAGGTGGCTGCCATATTGCGAACCACGCCTCCGCCGGAAGGAATTGCGCGCTCGGCAAATGTCTTCGTTTTCGGATCGAAGCGCACCAAGGTGTTGGGCTGCACACCAGACTCGCTATACCAGATCATACCGTCCGGCGTGGTCGTGATGCCGTAGGGCCGGGAACCAGAACCTCCAGGCGAAGCCCATTCTTGAACCTTTCCGGTTCGGGGATCAAAGTGTCCCAGGTATCCGCGGGCATAATCGGAGTAGTAAATAGTGTTGTCGGTGGCCAGAGTCAAACGGCGAGGCCGGGCGCCCTCGGGCAGCTGATATTCGCGGATGGCCATCGACTTAGGATCGACGCTGGCCAATTGATTGGTGCCGAATTCGCAGAAAAAGGGAGTGCCTTCGGAGGTCACGACAATGCCGTAGGGCACGGCCTGGGCCGTCGGAACTTCTTTGACCTTAATCTCACCCGTTTTCGGGTCCAGCCGCCCGATGAAGTTCGACTCTTCGAGGGTGAACCACAAAATTCCCGACTGATCGAACACAGGGGTGTGGGGATCTTTGGCCCGCGGATCAGGAATGCGATATTCGGTAACCGTGCCGGTTCTTGGATCGAGCTTGCCGATATATCCCTTAAAAATAGCCGCAAACCAGATGTTGCCGTCCTTGTCGGCGACCAGCCCATGGGGGCCGGAATCCGGGGTTTTCAGCGGATATTCGCGAAATTGCCCGGTCTTGAGATCCAGGCGCCCAAGCTTGTTGGCCATCTGTTCGGTCACCCACAGAGCATCGTCGGCACCGACGGCAGGATCATGGGGGCGAGCGTGCGGGGTAGGAATGTCGTACTCCTTAATTTCAATCTGCAACGGGCTGGTTGCAGCCAACAGGGCCATCGTGAACAGCAGGGCGGCAACGGCATAGCGATTTGGCATAACACCCTCGTGCGCACTGGATTGACGTTTGAAACAAAGAATTATAAGGCTGCAGCGAGCGCGCCATGATATCCCTACAGTATTGTCTGTATTTACGGTGTGTCTGCTTACGGACAACAATTGCCAAGCTGTTTTTCGTCCTGCTCGCATCGAGTCGCGCTATGAAAGAAGAATGCCCGCCCGCCACTTCAACCATGGAAGGCAAAAACCTCATGCCGGTGCGGATTCTACTCGCCGACGATCACGAAGTAGTTCGGGAAGGCTTCCGGGCCCTGTTGGAAGACCACGGGTTCCAGATCGTGGGTGAAGCCTCGGATGGCTACGAAGCGGTCCGGCTGGCCAACGACCTTAAGCCGGCGATCGCGGTACTGGATCTGTCCATGCCTCTGCTCAGCGGCATTCAGGCGTGCCGGGAGATCGCGAAGGTTTCCCCGTTCACGCGCACCATCATTCTCACGATGTATCGTGACGACCAGTATGTGCTGGACGCGCTGCGGGCAGGTGTTTCCGGCTACATTCTAAAATCGCGTGCGGGAAAAGACCTGATCGAGGCGATTCGAGAGGTCTCCGCCGGCTCTACCTATCTTGGGCCCGAAGTCTCTCAGGTCGTGGTGAAAGCCTACCAAGCCGGAGGCCATGAGCCGGCTCATTCCAGCCTCAGTTCCCGCGAGACGCAGGTCCTCCAACTGGTAGCCCAGGGAAAGAGCACCAAGGAAGTTGCTACTACGCTGGGAATTAGCGTCAAGACCGCCTCTGCACACCGCGCCAGCCTGATGAGGAAACTGGATATTCATGAGACTGCGGGACTTGTGCGCTACGCCATTCGCGCCGGGTTGATTGCCGCTTAGCTGTTCGTCTCTGAGCTTTTCCACAGCCCATTAGGGCACTTTACCTATCCTGCATTGGTTATCTTTCCCTGCAAAGGCCATTACATGGCTAATTGTCGTTCCCTGCTTCCATCCCTAAGATTTGGAGTATGCGGAACCCGTCATGTTCCCCCCGGGTGCGGGAAGCGGATGTTCCGGGCGCGATTGCAGAATCCTGGGGGTCGAAGATCCGCCTCTGGCCGCAAGTTTGCCTCGATGCGAAGGAGGAAGTGAATGCCTAAGCTCCGCATTCTAATTGCTGATGACCACGAAGTTGTGCGGCACGGGTTACGTGTGCTGCTGGAGTCGCGACCAGGATGGGAAGTCTGCGGGGAAGCCGCGGATGGTTGGGAAGCGGTGAGTAAGGTGTCCGAGTTGAAGCCGGATATCGTCGCTCTCGACATCGGAATGCCGAACCTGAACGGTCTCGATGCAGCGCGGCAGATCTTGCGCCGCGCGCCTCACCAGAAAATCCTCTTCATGACGATCTACGAGTCCGAACAAGTCATACGGGCTGTGCGGGAAACGGGCGCCAAAGGGCTGATTCTGAAGTCCGATGCCGCACGGGAGCTGATCAGCGCTGTCGAAGCGCTGCAACACAACTCCACGTTCTTCTCCACCCGGGTGGCGCAGACGTGCTTGGGGAGCACCATGAGAGGCCGCCATCGTGGGCGTGGCAAAGACGTCCTGACTCGGCGCGAGCGCCAAGTCGTGCAGCTATTGGCGGAAGGAAAAAGCACCAAGGAAGTTGCATTGATTCTTAGTTTGAGCGTGAAGACGGCAGAGACTCACCGCAGCAATATCATGGGAAAACTGGGGCTGCACTCGATTAGCGAGGTCGTTCTATATGCCGTGCGCAACAATATTGTTCAAGCTCTTAGCCCTGCAGCACCCATCCTGAACCTTGAAGAGCCCCGCTCAGACGACGATGATGAGGAGTTCCCCGTGTCGACCGCGGCGCCTTCGGGAGGTTCACTCGCGGAGTAGCGCGCAAGGGGTCGTTTCAGGTAGCTGGAGGGACCTGTCGGAAAGCGCTCACAGAGAGGAAATCATGGTACTGGACGAACAGGATTGGAACGAACTCCGGCCCGAAAGGATCAACAAGAAAGATCCGGAGGAGCTGGCCAGGCTAATCAACAAGGTGGAACTAGCGGCGCGCCGAGAACAAGAACAAGTGAAGCGACAACTGAGCCGCCGCATTGAGACTTATCGTCGGCTCCGGGAACATAAGCGCGGGATGGCGTAGGTTGAGTGTAATCCTGCAATTAACGATGTCATCCAGGCGCTTCGACTAATCTCTGATTTTCCCGCCATCAGCAAAATACCCCCCAACTTCAGTGTCGCTCGATCGGGCCCGTCAGCCTACCTCTCGCCGGGGCACCGGCATCTGAAAATTATTCGCATAGAGTGGTTCAGCTTGTGGGCTGGATAAAAAACAATTCGAGCGTCGCGTGCAGTCCCACAATCGCGACCAAAATGATCGGGGCGCTGACGAGGTCCGGTCTGAGCTGCTCGCCGATCGCAAATGGGCTGAGTTCCTGAACGGGTTGCAGTGAGATGTGGAGGAGTACCGCGAGCTGGGCGGTGAAGCAGAAATCAGTCAGCAACAAAACGAGTGCCGGATTTCCAACCCTCCTGCGGGAGTCGCCGCCACGATTACGGTTGATCCAGAGGCCCATACCATCCAGTACACTTATGAAGCCGAACAGAGAACATAGCCGTGCCGGAAGGAGGCTTCTTCGCCATGCGAAAATCGCACCCGGCGGGCGCCGATTTGTATTCCTCCGATGAGCGCATCACACTCGAGCGGGCTCGCCGGATGGTGCTGGAACCTTTGCTGTTCCCCAATCCGCCCCGCGTGATGTAAATGCGCTTGCTGGAAATCGGATTTGGGATTCCCGAAAGCCCCTTCGCGTCCCGCCTCAGAAACAGGAATACACGCCTCCGAGATTTGACGCTCTCCGACCTGCATGGGAGGGCGGCATAGGTCTGCACTGTTTTTGCTACAATCGGTTTCAGAATGACGCTGCAGTCGCCCTTCACGGATGTTCCCACCGCGATTGAAGAAATTCGCACCGGCCGCATGATTGTGGTCGTGGATGACGAAGACCGCGAGAATGAAGGCGACCTTACTCTCGCCGCCGAGAAGGTCACTCCCGAAGCAATCAACTTCATGGCCAAATATGGGCGAGGCCTGATCTGCCTGGCGATGACCGAGGAGCGGCTGGAGCACCTGCGCATCGGCCCCATGACCGCCGAGAACACCTCGCAGTACGGCACAGCCTTCTGCGAGGCGATTGATGCACGCGAAGGCGTCACTACCGGCATCTCGGCCTACGATCGTGCGCGCACCATCCGAGTCGCTATCGATCCTGCAACCCGTCCAGCAGACTTGGCTCGGCCGGGGCATGTCTTCCCGTTGCGCGCCCGCAAGGGCGGCGTTCTGGTACGCGCCGGGCAGACGGAAGCCTCGGTCGACCTCGCTCGTCTTGCCGGCCTCGTCCCCGCAGGAATTATCTGCGAAATCATGAAGGACGATGGCTCGATGGCTCGTGTTCCCGACCTGATCGAGTTCTGCCGCATGCATGAGATGAGAATGCTCACAGTAGCCGAGCTCATTCGCTACCGCATGGCGCACGAGCGTTACGTGCACCGGGTTGGCGAGGCGCTGGTGGACACCCTTTATGGTGAGTTCCGCCTGGTTGCGTACGAGAGCGAGGTGGATGGCGGTGAGTCCCATGTTGCGCTGGTCCGAGGAGAGATCGAAAACAGCTCGGCGCCAGTCCTAGTCCGAATGCATGCACACTGCCTGATGGGCGACGTCTTCGGCGCTACCAGTTGCGATTGCCATCCCACCATCGAAGGTTCGATGCGAGCGATCGCTCAGGAAGGGCGTGGTGCACTTATCTACCTGCATCAGACCTCAAAGGGATTTTCCGTCGAGTGGATCGGCGAGAAAACGTTGCTTGCGTTCCATCGCGACAAACGGCTGCCATCTCTTCCTGAAAGCGAGCGTAAGACACAACGCGAAATCGGTATTGGGGCGCAGATCCTCTCTGATCTGAACCTGCGGCGTATTCGGTTGCTGACCAACCATCCCCGAAGAGTGGCCGCGCTGGAAGGTTTCGGAATAGAAATTGTGGAGCAGGTGCCGATACCGCTGGACAAGGTTAAAGCAGGAAGAAGTTAGAGAAAGTGCTGAGATCCTTCTCTTCGCTCAGCATGACAAAGTGTGGGTAGTGATAAGCGCGGCTGCGGAGCTTCGCCCCGCCGGACGGGCGGGGCGCCCGTCCCCACACGAGCTTTCTCGTCCTTGTCATTCCGAGCTCCTTGCTCTCTTGTCATCCAGCGAAGCGAGGAATCTGCTTTTGTGGTTCCTACGAAAAGCAGATCCCTCACCGGCTGAAGCCGGTTTGATTGGAATGACAAGCGTTGGTCGTCAACGGCGAAAGGCTGAGATCCTTCGCTAGCTCAGGATGACAACGATTCGGTTTAGAACGCCTTTCTAGGCACGATATCGCTGTCGTTGATAAAGAACTGGGCGGAGCATTGGCCCGACCCGCAAATGACCGGCAACAAACCTGCGATCTGCTTGCGCGTGATCAGGCCCAATGTGCCGCAGTCGGGGCAGGACAGGACAGCCCAGTAGGGATCTTCCTTTTCACCCACCTCGCCGGCATTCTCCAGCACGAAAATCGTGCCCGGCTCCATATATTCGGGGATCCATTCACTCAGGACATTCAGTTCTCCGACCATGTCGCCTCCAGTGGATCCAAATTTCCTGCTATGAAGCCGTTTTCCTTCTGCGTCCAGCCGAAACGGAACCGCTCCGCTTCTTGGCACCTCGGACCTCTGCTTGTACCTGGCGAACCGTGTCACTGAGGCAGATGGCCAGCATCGGTTGCCGGGCATTTTCTAGAATGTCGACGATTTGACGTGCCGACGTTTCCAGATAAATGGCCTTTCCATCCGTGAGCAGGTGATACTCGGAGGCGCCGCTCACGGTTTCCGCCAGTCTTCTGCCGAACTCCCGCTGCAAGAAACGCATCACCTTGCGCACACGTTGCAGAGGGAAGCTTCGACCCCGCAATTCACAGATGACCGCTACTTCCGCCACATCGCCCATGGAATAGAGGCGGCGATGCCCTTCCCGAGCCGGAACCACAATTCCGCGCTCGTCCCACCACTGCAGCTGCCGGGGTGTGATGCCCGTGAGTGCTACTACTTCATTGGATGTGAACTGCTTGTCCATTCAGCTCTCGAAATGTTTTAAACAAGAATTGTAAATAATGTTTAAAACATTTTAGGGTTGGAATGTCCCCTGTCAAGAATAGATTTGTGGATTTTGGAGGTGACTAGGGGAGTTCCTGCGGGCGAAGATGGCGCTTGGCCGCGAAGCGTCTGGCGCGCGCAAGGAGAGTCTTGATGCTGCACGCAAGATCCTTCACCGACTTACGGCGGTTCAGGATGACGACATAGTGCAGCGACTAGGATGCGAGCTGCCGCCGCCGACAAAATGCACGATTTCCAGCCGGTCGCCCTCAGAAAGATTGATTTGCGGCCACTGGTCGCGAGGCACGATCTCCCGGTTCAACTCTATGGCGACACGGTCCGGCTTCATGCCCATTTGTTCGATCAACGCGACCAGCGTCAGCGGGCACTCGATGCTCTTCTCTTCCCCGTTGATCTGCAGTTTCATTTCGTATTGATTGTCGCAAGCGAACTAGATTGGAGCAAGGTAGGACGAGGACAGCTGGTGGGCAGCTGCAATATCCACAGCCTCGCTTTAGCATCCGGGTTTATGGCATGGTAATTAGTTCAGCGTTGCGGGGTATTTGATGATAGACCAAGAAAAGCTTCAAAAGGGACGGGCTTGGGGGTATGTGGCCGGGATCGTCCTGGTTGTGATGGTTGTTGCGTGGAAATTTGTCACGCGCTAAGAGCGAAACCCCTATGACCATCGGTAAAGGAAAGCGGCCCCGATGGTTCGCTATGACTGGCTTGAGACCGGCGCTACCCAGCTTTCTTTAGCCGGAACTTGCGGGTGGTGGTGCGGCCCTTGTAATCGGCCTGCACCAGGACAGAAGAATCGGCGAGCGCGGATTCTTCCAGCTCCAGCTTGATCTCGGCAGTGCCGCTCGCGTCGCTAACCGCTTGGGAATATAAGGGCTCTCGTTCCGGCCGTCCGAAACGCGAAACCAGATTGGCGCCTTCGACGACCGCTCCGCCTTCGGTGACGCGCAGCTTTATGACCAGACCTCCGTTCGCGTGCACCGAGTCAGCATTAACCCATTCCAGATCCAGTTCCTTGACGGCTGCTAATGCTTCGGGACTCTCGCGCTTGTCAAGGACGCTCTCCAGTTTCCCTTCCCGGATGGCATCCAGGACATAACGGTGCTGGTCGCGGAGCATGGCTTCTTTCTGCTTGTCGGTAAAGAACGGATCGATGGCGCGGTCGGCGTAAGAAGTTGCCCGTTTGCCGATGCAGCGGCCGCGCACAAACACCTGGGTCTGAAACAAGAACTCGCTCTGGCGGGCTTCGCTTTGCACGTGGTAGACAGTATCGCCGTGCTTCACGTCGGTGTTGAACCCGAAAATCATGGGATCTTTCTTGCTGATTGCGCCAATCATCCGGCGGAAACTCCCCATAGCAACCTCATGCCCAGCGACTCCGCCCGCTCGCTTGACACTGAACGGATGCGAACTCTAATCTAGATTGTTTAGCGTCGTGTCTGTGCCGGAATTATATACAGCTCCTCTATGCCGGACAATTACTTCGCCCGCTATTTGCCGTTACTGATTCACTTCCTCGTGGCATGCTTGCTGGCGACGGCAATCGTAGTTCTGTCGGCGATTCTCGGCTACCGCAAACCTACTCGCGCCAAACTCTCTCCCTACGAATGCGGCATGACCCCTGTGGGTGACGCCCGGGAACGCTTCTCGGTCAAATTCTATCTAGTGGGCATGATGTTCATTCTGTTCGACGTGGAGGCAGTTTTCCTCTATCCCTGGGCGGTCATCCTGCGCGACCTCAAGATGTTCGGGTTCTGGGAGATGCTCGTGTACATCGGCATTGTGCTGGTCGGATTCTTCTACATCTGGAAAAAAGGAGTTCTGGACTGGGGCGGGTCTCGAGTGCGAGGGGGAAGTTAGATGCCTCTCCAGCCCGCCATCACTGATGTCGAGCAACTCAAGAGCCATCCGGCGCTGGCACGCATTCTGGCCTGGAATCCTGCTGCCGTCGAAGCGGCCAAGTGCGATCGCGACGAACTCACGATTTACATCGAACGCTCTTTCATTCGCGAGCTCTGCGCCCTGCTACGCGATCAGGCAGAATGCCCGTTTAACTTCCTTTCTGACGTGACGTGCGTGGACTGGTATCCCTCGGAACCTCGGTTCGAGGTCGTCTACCAGCTACTCTCGATCCCCAACAAAGAGCGGGTACGGTTGAAAGTTCGGCTGAATGGCAGCAGCCCGGTCGTCGAATCCGTAACTTCCGTCTGGCCGGCCGCCAATTTCTTTGAACGTGAGGTCTTTGACCTTTTCGGGATCCGCTTCTCCGGACACCCTTACCTGCGCCGAATCCAAATGCCGGAAGACTGGGAAGGCCATCCTTTGCGCAAGGACTACCCCGTGGAGGGCTACCGCTAGTCATGGCCCACATGGTGCCAACCCCGGTCATCGAACCCGGTCAGGATCGCACCATGATCCTGAACATGGGCCCGCAGCACCCCTCGACTCACGGCGTGCTGAGATTGTTGCTGGAGATCGACGGCGAGAATGTGGTCCGCATCATGCCGGACCTCGGATTTCTGCACACGGGGATTGAGAAGACCTGCGAAGCCAAGTTCTACCAGCAAGTCGTGCCGCTCACGGACCGCATCGACTATCTCTGCCCCATGACCAACAATCTCTGCTATGTGCTCGCGGTAGAGAAGTTGTTGGGACTGGAGATCCCACCACGCGCACAGTGGCTGCGCGTGATGCTCAACGAGTTGACGCGTATTAATTCGCATCTGGTCTGGCTGGGCACGCATGCCATGGATATCGGCGCGCTGACCGTATTCCTGTATTGTTTCCGCGAGCGCGAAGACGTATTGCGGCTGTTCGAGATGGTCAGCGGACAACGCATGATGACCTCTTATTTTCGGATCGGCGGCCTGGCTCTGGAACCGCCGCTGGGGTTCTTCGCGAAAGTGAAGGAATTCGCCGACCGCTTCCCTGCCCGGGTGGACGAGTACGAAGACCTGCTGACCAACAATCCGATCTGGACCATGCGTACCAAGGGCGTGGCATGTATTACGGCGGAAGATGCCCTCGCGCTGGGGGCTTCCGGTCCTACGCTGCGCGCCAGTGGCGTGGATTTCGACTTGCGGCGCGATATGCCGTACTCGAGTTACAAGAAGTTCCGTTTCGAGGTGCCGATTGCAAATGAAGGCGACGTCTACGCTCGCTACATCATTCGCGTGCAGGAGTTGCGAGAATCGATTGGGATCGTTAGGCAGGCACTGGAAGGCATGCCGGAGGGCCCGATCAAGGCGGATGCGCCCAAAGTTGTGCTGCCCGACCGCGAGAAGATGAAGACGGAAATGGAGGCGATGATCTATCACTTCAAGATCATTACGGAAGGCTTCACGGTGCCGGCGGGCGAGGTTTATCAGGCGGTGGAATCACCGCGCGGCGAAATGGGCTACTACGTGGTGAGTGATGGGACGGCCAAGCCCTATCGAGTTCACATGAGATCGGCATGTCTCGCGAACCTCCAGACACTACCGAAGATGTGCGAAGGCCGCCTGATCGCCGATGTTGTGGCCGCGATTGGAAGCATCGACATCGTGCTGGGAGAGATCGATCGCTAAGATTGGGTAATTGAGAAATTGATAAATTGAGCAATCAGGAACACCAGTGGTTACGCAACCTGAGCAGTTGCGAGATCGAACCAAGGCATTTGCGCTGCGGATCACTATGCTATTTCGATCTTTACCAACTAAGACGGATGCTCAGGTACTCGGGAAACAACTGCTCCGATGCGGGACTTCCGTCGCCGCGAATTATCGGGCCGTGTGCGCGGTCGAAAGCAGAGTTCATTGCGAAAATGGCATCGTGGTCGAAGAATCAGACGAGGCTGTGCTTTGGCTCGAGTTTGTTGTCGGCACCAGGAGTTATATCCGGAGAGAAGACAGCGGATTTGCTAGGTGAGGCCAGATAGCTCACAGCAATCTTTACTGCTTCGCTCCAACCCGCGAAAGGTGTGGTGGCTGGGTCTTGAAATACACAATTACCCGATTTCTCAATTACCCAATGTCGAACACGAAATTCGCGTGAGACTCTCAGACCAATTCGAACAACGTTTCGCGGAGATGATCCACCATTACCCGACCAAGCGTTCCGTGCTGGTCCCCAGCCTGCTTTATGCGCAGGATGAACTGGGTTACCTGACCGACGAGCTTATCGCCGAAATGGCCGAGCGACTCGATCTCACGGATCTCGAGGTCCGCAACGTGATCAGCTACTACTCTATGCTTACGACCAAGCCCCGCGGAAAATTCAACGTGCAGGTCTGCACCAACATTGCCTGCATGCTGCGCGGCGGCGAGGAGATCCTGGATCATTGCAAGAGAAAACTAGGCATTGGCCATAAAGGCACAACCCGCGATGGGTTGTTCTCCTTGGAGGAAGTGGAATGCATTGGCGCTTGCAGTTGGGCCCCCGCGGCACAGGTGAACTACGACTTCTACGAGAATCTGACGCCGGAGAAGATGAACAGGGTTTTGGAGGAGTACAAGAAGAACGGAGCACAGTAAGGGAATTTTTGATTGTTGATTTTTGATTGAGAAACCGGCTCACGCAAATCGACAATCGAAAACCAACAATGTTCATGGCTGATCTTGTTCCCCATCCCGACGAAGTAAGAATCGTTTCCAAGCGCTTCGGCCAGGGTGCAATCGATATCGATCGCTACCTGGAGCTGGACGGCTACAAGGCCGTGCAAACGGCGCTGGGCATGCAGCCTGACGCTATCATCAACGAAGTTAAGGTCTCGGGTCTGCGTGGACGAGGCGGTGCGGGATTCAACACCGGCATGAAGTGGTCGTTTGTGCCGAAGCAATCGCCCAAGCCGAAATACGTGTTGTGCAATGGCGACGAGAGCGAACCCGGTACCTGCAAAGACCGTCTGCTTTTCGAGCACGACCCGCACTCGGTCATCGAAGGAGTTGTGATAGCTGGCCTCTCGGTCCAGTCCCACGTCGGTTACATCTACATTCGGGGCGAATACCGCTACCTATCGAACATCATGCAGAAGGCAATCAAGGATGCCTATGCACGCGGGTTTTTGGGCCAGAACATTTTCGGGAGCGGCTACGATTTTGACGTTTATTGGCACGGCGGCGCCGGCGCCTACGAAGTGGGCGAAGAATCAGCCCTGATGGAGTCATTGGAAGGAAGACGCGGAATCCCGCGCATTCGACCTCCCTTCCCTGCCGTCGTGGGCCTCTGGGGCGGACCCACCATCATTAATAATGCCGAGACTTTGGCCAGCGTCCCACACATCATTCTGGGTGGCGCGGAGTGGTATGCCAGTTTGGGGCCGCCGAAAAATGGCGGCACGCGTCTGTTTTGCCTGAGTGGTCACGTCGCGCGCCCGGGTGTTTACGAGCTGCCTATGGGCTACAACCTGAAGAAGATGGTTTATGACGTGGCAGGCGGAATTGCCAACGGCCGCCGACTGAAGGCGGTTGTCCCAGGCGGATCGTCGACTCCGTGTCTTACGGCTGAGGAAGTCGATGTGCCTATGGATTTCGATTCGCTGATGAAGGCGGGCTCGATGCTGGGCTCCGGCGGGGTGGTCGTGCTCGATGACAGCACGTGCATGGTGAAATTTGCACTGCGCACCATGAAGTTTTACCAGCACGAGAGCTGTGGGTGGTGCATTCCCTGCCGGGAAGGGACCGATTGGCTGAAGAAAACACTTGCCCGCTTACATGCCGGAGGTGGGGTTAGGAAGGACATCGACAACATCCAGTACCTGGCGGAAAACATGCTGGGCAGAACCTTCTGCCCGCTGGGCGACGCGGCTGCAATGCCGACGATCGCATTCATTAAGAAGTTCCGGAAAGAATTCGAAGATCATCTTGACGGCAGGCCGTGCCCGTTTGAGGAACAAGGCACGGTGGAACAGTTGCCAGTATTCGCGTAGCGGCGGCATTTTGCCGCCCAACACACGGGCGGGACGCCCCGGTAACAGCCGCCGAGACGGCGGCGCTACACCAGAGACTTATGCCAGATGTGAACATCACGGTTGACGGCAAGAAGGTCACGGCACCTGCGGGTACGCTGCTGATTGAAGCGTGTAAGAATGTAGGCATTGAGGTGCCCTCCTTCTGTTATTACCCTGGCTTGTCGCTGCAGGGCGCCTGCCGCATGTGCCTGGTCAAGATCGAGAAGGTGCCCAAGTTGCAGACTGCCTGCACCACGGTGATCGGTGAGGGCATGATCGTCACCACCGATTCGCCGGAGATCCACCAAGCGCGCAAGTCGATGGTTGAACTGCTGCTTGGGAACCATCCGCTCGATTGCCCGGTCTGCGATGCCGGCGGCGAATGCGAATTGCAGGACATGACTTTTTCCTATGGTGCGGCCGAGTCCAAATACATCGACATCAAGAATCACCGGGACGAGCAGCAGTGGTCTCCGGTTGTCTACTTCGATCGGCCGCGGTGCATTCTGTGCTACCGGTGTGTCCGCGTGTGCGGGGAAGGCATGGACGTCTGGGCGTTGGGCATACAGAATCGCGGCGTCGTTTCCGTGATTGCACCCAATAAAGAAGATCACCTGGAATGCGAAGAGTGCGGAATGTGTATCGACATTTGCCCGGTGGGCGCTCTCACTTCGGGCGCGTATCGCTACAAGACGCGTCCCTGGGAGATGAAGCACGTTGACACAACCTGTACCTTCTGCGCCGATGGATGTAAGACCACTCTGGGTGTGCGACGCGCCGATACCGGGATGCAGATTGTTCGCGGGGACAATCGCGACAAGAGCGGCATCAATGGGGATTTCCTGTGCATCAAAGGCCGCTACGGGTTCGACTTTGCCGATAATGATCAGCGCATAAAGCAGCCTCTGATCCGCAAAGATGGCCGACTGACGCCTGCCTCTTGGGAAGAAGCTTTTGAGCTGACGGGAAGACGGTTCGCAGAAATCTGCAATCGAGAGGGCGGCCGGGCTATCGGAGTGATCGGCTCCAGCAAGACCAGCAACGAAGAAAATTACCTGCTGCAGAAGTTTGCCAGAGTGGTGCTGGGTAGTAACAACATCGATCACCACCGCACCGGGGACTTCCCGGCTTTCGCAGCGGCTCTCGCCCGTAAGCCCGACGCCACGGCCACCATGCGCGATATCTTCAATGCGCCGGCCATGTTGCTAATTGGCAGCGATCCAACAAACCAGCATCCGCTGCTCGCCTGGCAGATTCGCAACAATGTCCGGCTGCATCGCTCGCGACTCTATGTCGTCAACTCGCAGCCGATTAAATTGCGCCGGCAGGCAACACTCTTCGCGCAGATTCCCGGCAATTCAGAAGCAAAACTGGCCGCATTTCTTGCAGGAGATGATTCTGTGCTCGACGCTCTCCTCGGTGAGCACACCCAGCGGGAGACGTTGATTTCTTTGCGCGAGAAACTGCGCGGCGAGCAGAGTTTGGTCATCATCTTTGGCGCGGAACTGCGCGGCAAGGATATTGCCCCGCTGGTGAAGTTCGGCTCCGGTATTTCCGGAGCAAAGTTCGTCTGCCTCGGCGACTATGCCAACTCGCGCGGTGCGGCCGACATGGGTCTCTATCCCGACCTTCTGCCCGGCTACTTGCCAATAACTCAAGGGAAGACATTCCGAGAGGAGTGGGGCGCGGTGCCCGATGCACCCGGTCTCACGATTCCTCAGATGGTAGAAGCTGCCAAGGCTGGCCAACTCAAGGCGCTTTATGTTGTCGGCGCTAATCCGGTAGCGCGTTTCAACATCGACCCGTTCGCATTCTCGAAGAGTTTTGTGGTCATGCAGGACATGTTCCTGACCGAAACCGCCCTGATCGCCGACGTCGTGTTGCCGGCAGCCAATGCTTACGAGAAGTCGGGCACGTTTACCAACACCTGCGGCGGCCTCCAGCTGCTGCGGAAAGCCGGTGAGATAACGGGCACCAAACCTGACTTTGAAATCATCGTTCGCATCGCCGATGCCATTGGATTTGACGTCCGGAAACTAGTTCCTTTCGGCGGCGGCACACATGCCGACATGGGGCAATCGCGGGGTGCGCAGTCGGGCGAAGCTGACCGTCACAGCGTCTGGCTGGAAGCCCACGGCCTGGAAACAAAGCTGAGTCCGTTTGATCCCATGGCGATTCTCGATGAAATCCAGCGGCTGGTGCCCGGATACGATGTCTCGCGCAGGAACCTGCTTTCCGGCATAGACCAGCACACAACCATTGGCGGGCCCGGCATTCTGCAGAATCCCGAATTGATTGTGCCCGCAGACGACGATTTATTCACTTCGGGCACGCTGGGACGCTATTCGCAAGCTTTGAACGCGGTTCTCGAAAACCAGCGGCGCAAACCGGTGGAGACGGAAGTCGCTGCCGACTAAACGACGCTGTCTCAACTCAGGTCAACTTAGGAACGCATTTTGAGCATCACCACCTTCGTGACCGTGTCCGTTATCAAGATTGTGATCGCGTTCGCCGTGTTGCTCAGCGCAGTCGCCTACAGCGTCTGGCTGGAGCGCAAGGTCGTCGGACACATCCAGAATCGCTGGGGACCTTCATATGTCGGCCCATTTGGACTACTGCAACCCCTGGCGGACGGGCTTAAGTTCATCTTTAAAGAGGACCTGACGCCACCACATGTTTACAAGCCGCTCTACATCGCGGCGCCGATGCTTTCGTTGATTTGCGCTGTGACTTCGATTGCGGTGATCCCGGTGGGCAATTGGGTGGATGTGGCGGGCTTGCACATTCCGCTGCAAATCACTGACCTCAATATTGGCCTGCTCGTCATTTTGGGTATCACTTCGATGGGGGTGTATGGGGTCGCGCTGGCCGGTTGGTCTTCGAACAATAAGTACTCGTTACTTGGTGGACTTCGCGCCAGCGCGCAGATGGTGAGCTACGAAATTTCGCTGGGGCTGTCGCTGATCGGAGTGCTAATCGTCTCGGGCAGCTTCAGCCTGCGCCAGATTGTGGACGCGCAAGCCGGGCACTTTTGGGGATTCATTCCGCGCTGGAATATTTTTCACGGCCAGGAAGTCGCCTTCTTTATTTATCTGATGTCGGCCTATGCGGAAACGAATCGTGTGCCCTTCGATTTGCCCGAGGCAGAAACGGAACTAGTGGCCGGCTATCACACCGAGTACAGCGCGATGAAGTTTGCCATGTTCTTCATGGCGGAGTACGCCAACATGATTACGGTGGGGTGCGTGGCGACGCTGCTCTTTCTCGGGGGCTGGCATGGACCGATTTTCGGTCCGCCCCTGCTGCAGGTGATTCTGCCGGTGTTCTGGTTCGTGCTGAAGGTTTTCTGTTTCATGCTTCTGTACATCTGGGTGCGCGGGACATTGCCGCGTTTCCGCTACGACCAGTTGATGGCCTTCGGCTGGAAGTTTCTGTTCCCGCTGGCGGTGGCGAACCTGGTAGTTACGGCATTTATTGTGGCGGTTAGAGCGTAGGGGTTCTCGGTTCCCAGTTCTCGATTCTCAGCAAGGAGTGAAGAGGAACTGAGACCTGACAACTATTTCATGCTTCATCTTGCACTATTTTCGATTTTTGGCGCGATCTGCGTGGCCGGGGCGGTGAATCTGCTGATTCAGCGCCACCCGATCAACAGCGCGCTTTCGCTGATCGCCGTTCTGGCGTCGTTGGCAGTCGAGTACCTGCTGCTGGGCGCCGAGTTTGTCGCTGCGGTTCAGGTCATTGTCTACGCGGGTGCCATCATGGTTCTCTTTGTCTTCACCATCATGCTTCTGAACGCGGGAGAGGAAGAGCGAACGCCTGGCAGCCGGGTGGCAATCCTCCTTGGCATACCCGGCATGTTGGTAGGCAGTATTCTGGTAGCTTGGGCGCTGCTGCGTTATTCCGGAACCGGCTCGGTCTCGGTGGGAGCACTTCCTGGTCCACCCAATACGATCGCGCAGCTGCTCTTCCACGAATTCCTGCTGCCCTTCGAAGTCACCTCAGTGCTCATCCTGATTGCGATTATGGGCGCGGTCGTCCTGGCCAGCCGTGAAGAGACAGCCCGCCCGGCACGGAAGGAGCAAGGCTGATGGTCCCACTTCCTTATTACCTGGTGCTGAGCGGCATCCTGTTTGCCTGCGGCGTTACCGGATTTCTGATCAAGCGCAACATCATTACGATCTTCATGTCGATTGAGTTGATGCTTAATGGCGTGAACCTATCGTTCGTTGCTTTCGCAGCCCATTGGCACGCGTTGAGCGGACAAGTATTTGTCTTCTTTGTCATGGTGGTGGCCGCTGCCGAGGCGGCGGTGGGACTAGCCATCATCATTGCCGTCTATCGCACGCGTGAAACGTTGAACGTGGATCAGGTGAATCTGCTCAAACTATGACGCCGAACCTACAACTTTGGGTCATCCCGGTACTGCCGCTGATCGGCGCCGCCATCAATGGCTTGCTTGGTCGACGTTCTTCCCATCAGGCAGTCTCGCTCGTCGCGCTAGCGTTTTGCGGGGGCGCCTTCGCCTGGGCGCTTTACGTTGCATCTCGTTTTTCGTCCTTCACGATTCCACATTCGGAATTCCTGGCTCCTTGGATCCGCATTGGCGGATTCAGTGCTGACTTCGCCTTCTATCTTGACCCGCTCTCGCTGGTGATGTTGCTGGTTGTGACCGGTGTCGGCTTTCTCATCCACATCTATTCGGTCGGCTACATGTGGGAAGAAGGTGGCTACTACCGTTTTTTCTCCTACCTGAATCTGTTCATGTTTTTCATGCTGACTCTGGTGTTGGCGAATAACTACCTGCTGATGTTCATCGGCTGGGAAGGGGTTGGCCTGGCGTCGTACCTGCTCATCGGATTCTGGTTTACGAAAGATTCGGCAGCGTCCGCCGGGAAGAAAGCATTCATCGTTAACCGTATCGGCGACTTCGGCTTCTTGATCGGCCTCTTCCTTTTAATAAAGCACTTCGGCTCACTGAACTTTGATCACGTGTTCGCTGCAGTTGCGCAGCTGAACGCAGAAACGGCGGGAGCCGGACTGTTAACTGCGATCGGTCTGCTGCTCATGGTGGGGGCAGCGGGAAAATCAGCGCAGTTTCCACTCTATGTCTGGTTGCCCGACGCGATGGAAGGACCAACTCCCGTATCAGCCTTGATCCACGCTGCCACCATGGTCACTGCGGGTGTGTACATGGTGGCACGCTCCCATGTGATCTACGAGCGTGCCCCGGAAGCACTGGCGGTGGTTGCGATTGTCGGCGTCCTGACGGCTCTGTTCGCAGCGACCATTGGTGTTGCCCAGACGGATATCAAGAAAGTCCTCGCTTATTCCACGATTTCGCAACTCGGTTATATGTTCCTGGGCTGCGGCGTGGCCGCCTTCTCGGCCGGCATCTTTCATCTGATGACGCATGCTTTCTTCAAGGGTCTGCTATTCCTGGCGGCAGGCTCGGTGATCCATGCCCTTGGCGGCGAGCAGGACATGCGGCGAATGGGCGGCCTGCGGCAACACATCCCATGGACGTTTTGGACGATGACCATTGCCACTCTAGCGATCGCGGGAATCCCGCCATTTGCGGGCTTCTTCAGCAAAGACGAAATTCTGTGGCGCGCCTACCAAGCCAGCTGGGTCTATTGGCTGATTGGGGTCTTCACGGCGTTTCTGACATCGTTTTACATGTTCCGACTGCTCTTCCTGACTTTCTTTGGCGAATATCGCGGTTCGGCCGGGGCAGGCCTGGAATACAGTGCAGATCGTGGGTCACACGGTGCTCCTGGTCATGGCGATCACGGCCACATCCATGAGAGTCCCACGGTCATGCTTCTGCCTCTGGTGGTTCTGGCAATTCTGTCGGTGGTTGGAGGGTGGGTTGGGATCCCGGAGTCGTTGGGAGGCGGCAATCACTTTGACAAGTTCCTCGCACCGGTGTTCCACGCGACCACCCCGGCTGTCAATGCAGGAGGCGCGGCTCCGGCAGAGCAAGCACCTCCTGAGAAGCAAACCCAGGGCCCCGAACCGCAGACAGGACCTGGTACCGAGCTGATGTTTACCGGGATTTCGGTCGCCGCAGCGGCGCTTGGGCTTCTCCTCGCCTGGTTGCTGTATCTGCGGAACCCAGAGTTACCCCAAAAGATTGCCGACGCGCTGGATGGATTTTACGAGGCCGTCCTCAACAAGTACTACGTAGATGAGCTATATGCGGCGCTCTTCGTGAAGCCGCTAGTCGATGGCTCGGCAAGAATTCTGTGGCAAGGAATGGACCAGGGCGTGATCGATCGGACAATTAATGACAGCGCCGATGGTGCGCGCCATCTCTCGGACAGTGTCCGCCATATGCAGTCCGGGAACCTGCGCTCCTATGCGGGTTGGGTCGCGGCAGGGGGCGCGGTGGTTATCGCTTACATGGTCTGGGTGGGGACGAGATGAATATCGAGACGCTCAGCCCGTTCATTCTGACTCTGGTCACGTTCGTTCCCGCGGGGGGCGCGCTGCTGCTGGTTTTCTTTCCCCGCCGCAACCGCGACGTCCGGCTCTTCGTTCTTGCCGTATCGCTCCTTGCTTTCATCGTCTCGCTTCATCTTCCTGCACACCTGGTTCGGAGCCAGCCTGGATTTCAATTCGAAGTCAATGAGCAATGGATCTCAAGCCCCAATATTCACTACCACATGGGGGTTGACGGCTTCTCTATGTGGCTGGTGCTGCTGACTACATTTTTGACGCCGCTTTGCGTCCTGATTTCCTGGGGTATTCACGACCGGGTCAAGGAATTCTTCATCCTGCTGCTCGTGCTGGAGACGGCTCTAATCGGCGTGTTCACCTCGCTTGACCTGTTCCTCTTCTATTTCTTCTGGGAGGGTACGTTGATTCCGATGGCGCTGCTCATCGGTATCTTCGGGCACGGACGACGAGTGTACGCCGCAGTCAAATTCTTCCTATTTACGATGATCGCCTCGGTATTCATGCTGGTGGCCATTCTGTGGCTCTACGCCAAAGTCGGCAGCTTCGATTTTGTTACCGTCCAGGACGCGATCCGAACCGGCCAGGTGTCGAACTTCGGCGCTGCTTCGCTGTGGCTTTTCCTTGGATTTTTCGTGGCCTTCGCGGTTAAAGTGCCGCTATTCCCTCTACACACGTGGTTACCTGACGCGCACGTGGAGGCGCCGACCGCCGGTTCGGTGCTGCTCGCAGGCGTCCTGCTGAAGATGGGTACTTACGGCATGCTGCGTTTTAACCTCGGCTTGTTCCCCGAGCAGGCTCAGCGTAACGCGCCCTGGATTATGGCACTGGCCTTGATCGGCATCATCTACGGCGCGCTGGTTGCCATGGTGCAGCCCAACATGAAGAAGCTGATTGCCTACTCCTCGATCAGCCATCTCGGCTTCGTCGTGCTTGGCATCTTCAGCTTCACCCTTGCGGGGTTGAACGGCGCGATGTTCGTGATGCTGGCTCACGGCATCTCGACTGGCGCCCTCTTCATGCTGGCCGGGATTCTTCACGAGCGCCGCCATACCTACGAAATTCGCGAGTTCGGCGGCCTGGCTACTCCCATGCCGATCTACGCCGCGCTATTCTTGTTTATAGTTCTCTCCTCGGTTGGGTTACCGCTGCTCAATGGTTTTGTTGGCGAATTCTTAGTCCTCAGCGGGGCGTTTCGTGCCCGCCCGGTTTACGGAATTCTGGGCGCCACCGGCGTTATCTGGAGCGCCTGTTACCTGCTGTGGATGTACCAGCGCGTCTTCTTCGGCAAAGTCACCCATGAAGTGAACAACACTCTCCCCGACCTCAACGTGTTCGAGCGAGCAGCCCTGTGGCCAACGGCGGTGATTGCGTTGGTGATGGGAGTTGCGCCCTTGCTCTGGCTGGGTACGATCGATCCCGCCGTACACAATGAGCTAGTACCGTTTGCACAAGTTGCCAGCAAGATGGTGGGCCGATGAACGGCATCCCTCAAACTGCCGATTACATTCGCATCTTGCCGGAACTGGTCTTGTCCATCTTCGGCATCATTGTCATGGTACTGGAGCCGCTCTTCGATGAGCGCCGCAGTCAAAGGACGCTGGGCAGCATCGCGCTGGTTGGTTCTCTGGCTGGCATCGTGGCGTCTGTGTTTCAGGCGCGGTATCCCGGGTTCGCCTTCTGGAGGATGGTGCGGGTTGACGGGTTCAGTGTGTTTTTCCACGTGCTGGTCACGACTATTGTCGCCGTCGTGATTCTCACCTCGTACGAGTACATGTCGGTGCAGCGCATTCGTGCGGGGGAGTACTACGGGCTGATTCTGTTTGGCGCCGTCGGCATGTGCCTGATGTCTTCGGCCGTAGAACTGGTGCTGATTTTCATCGCGTTGGAAATCTCCTCGATCTCGACCTATATTCTGGCTGGGTTTCGCCGCCGCGAGGCCGCCAGCAGTGAAGCTTCCCTGAAGTATTTCCTGCTTGGATCTTTTGCCACCGCCTTCTTCCTGTACGGGGTTGCGCTGATGTTCGGGGCCACAGGGTCAACCAACATCGACAAGATCAGTCAGGCATTGCAGGAGAAAAATATCCCGACGCTTGCCTACCTGGCCGAGGCGCTGATGTTCGTGGGATTAGGTTTCAAAGTTGCGTCAGCGCCTTTCCACATCTGGACTCCCGATGTCTACGAAGGCGCGCCGGCTCCCATCGTAGGCTTCATGTCTACAGCGCCGAAGGCGGCGGCATTCGCCGTCCTGCTGCGCATCTTGTTTGAGGCTAACGCTCCCGGACGTTTTTGGCTGATCTGGTTTTCGGCGGCGCTCTCGATGTGCCTCGGCAATATCGGAGCGCTGGTGCAGAGCAACGTCAAGCGACTGCTTGCCTACTCATCGATTGCCCACGCCGGGTACTTGCTGGTGGCCTTTGCAGCCGCGCCCCAGATCGGCGTGTCCGCTGCGATGTTCTATACGGCTGCGTACGCCGCCATGAACGTGGGCGCGTTTGCAGTCGTCAGCCACTTTGCCAATGCAGGAGAGAAGTACGTCACCCTCGATGACTACGCCGGGTTGGGGCGCCGCTCTCCTTTACTCGCGGCCACGCTGACCATCTTCTTGCTATCGTTGATCGGAATTCCGGCGACCGGCGGATTCTTCGCTAAGTTTTACGTGTTTAGTGCGGCGTTGAAGGCGGACGTGGTCGGATTAACGATGATTGGCCTGATCAACAGTGCGGTCGCCGCCTACTACTATCTTCGGATTATCGTGGTTATGTACATGCGCGAAGGACGCGAAGAAGTTCCCATAACCAGGATTCCATTAGGACTCGGAACGGCTTTGGTCGTGAGCCTCGCCGCAACGATCTATCTGGGAGTGCTTCCCGGCCGGGTGCTCGACTATGCACTGCGCTCGGCGGGCCACCTGGTACAGGCGCCCTCCTCTGCTACAAGCGCCAGTCGCAACCCGCTTCCGCCACGCTAGCACCAAGACTAATCCACCGCCACAGCGATATCTCGGCGCTCGAAAATCCAGAACGCGCACACCCAGAAAAAAACTGCCTCTCCCAAAGCCAACATCAGCAACGGCCCCCGCACCGGTTCATTACTGCCGGACGAGGCTTTCATCAGTGGTTCGATCAAGGAATAGGCAGGAACCACTTCAGCCCATCGAGAACGAAACTGCAGAGCCGCAACCGCTGGCAGTCCAAGAACAATGCCCGTTGCCATGGTCGCGAACAGCGGATTCAAAAAAGTCGAGAACAGAACGGAAAGGCTGGCACAAAGCAGGCAGACCAGCATCACACATAACATGAGCAACCACAGATGCTCAGCGGGAAACCCCGAAGCTCCCAGAACCCAAGTTCCAGTAACGCCCATGGCAAAGCTGTAGATTGCCGCCGCAAACATGATCCCGGTGATCAAACCGGAAATATATTGTCCACGCCCCACGCTTTTGGACAGCACGGCCAGGATACGGCGCGTCTTGCGTTCATTGTGAATCGCGGAAGCGCCGAAGAAGATCGTGAACAAAATGCCGTATCCGACCCCTTGCTTGAAGATGAAAAGAACATCGTCACTGGCTTTTCGCAGGTCGACTACGAGTCCCAGCACCGACAAAAGAAACACCCAGGACATTAGAACGAGGATCGGCCAGCGCTGCTCACGGAAAAAATTGATGGCAATCAACGCTATGTGTCTCATCCGCCGACCCCGAGCGCCGATTTCTCGGGTTGTTGCCCTGTCACCTCAAGAAAGATCTGCTCCAGCGAGCGGCGAACGGGATTGACGCTCACCACTTCCCCGCCAAGTTCCCAGACCCGCTCCAGTGCAAATTTCTGCTGCGCCACAGGTACCGTGAAGCGCACAACACCGTCGGTTTCGACCGCAGCCGGAAAACAAGTCGCTGTAATGCCGCGCGCTACGATTTCCGTCTCCTGACCGGACTGCAGCAATTCCGAAGTTTTCCCCAATTTGACTAGCTTGCCTTTGTTGAGCATGGCCACCCGGTCGCATACCATCTCGACCTCCGACAAGAGGTGTGAGCTGAGAAACACTGTCTTGCCTGCGCTTCGTATGCTGAGCAGCAGACTGCGAATCTTGACGCGTGCGATCGGATCCAGGGCCGAGGTGGGCTCATCCAGAATCAGCAACTCAGGATCGTTTACCAATGCCTGCGCCAAGCCTACACGCTGCTGCATGCCGCGAGAAAACCTGGCGACGTTGCGACGCGCCTCCTGATCAAGGCCCACGGCCTCCAGAACTTCACGCGCTCGGTTCTTCAGGACTCGGCCTTTCAAATTGTTCAGCGCACCGTAGAAGCGCACCAACTGTTCGGCGGGACGATGGTAGAGCGCAACATTTTCCGCCAAAAATCCTACGCGGCTGCGAGCTCGGGCATCTCCGAACGGCTTCCCCAACATGCGGCCGTGGCCACGGGTCGACCGCATGAATCCCATCGCTAAATGAATTGCCGTGGTTTTGCCAGCGCCATTGGGGCCGAGAAACCCGAAGATCTCTCCAGTCTCTACTTGGAGCGAAAAGTGCTCCAGGGCAACGACCGGCCGGCTGCCCAGGAAACGGTTGTACTCCTTGCTTATGTCTTCAAATTCAAGCAGAGGTAACATTCGGTAGCTATTCTAGAATGCGCCGTCCGCATCTATATTGCCCGGCGAACAAACTATTCGTATTTAAGAAGTGCAAATAATCATTGACAACCCAGGGTGCGTAGTTGTCATACGGCCAAGGTACCCAGCCAAGGCCCTATATCCCGGAGGACAATTGTGTCGGATTTTTTGCGCAGACTGTGGTCTGAACCGGAAGGTCAATCTATTGCCGGTATGCAGTGATGTTAGCTGTCCGCCGCCGCCGTGCGTTAGCGGAGCAAGATAATGTGACTGAGGCCAGGGGTTGGTCTGTGTTCTTGAGCTCACACCTTCATCCGACTGGTGTAGATTGCCATACCTACTACGGCGTCGACGTTCATAGCATGGAGTTGATCGACCTCGTCGGAACTAGTGATGCCGCCCGCAACGATCAACTGCCTGGCCGTTGCTGCGCGCAGCTCGCGAACCGCATCTATCGGGATGCCTTGCATCAAACCCTCGCGATCAATGTGCGTGTAGAGGAATGCGCTGCACCATGGCTCCAAGGCAGTGATCATGTCCATCGGAGTCAGGTTGGTAAGTTCCTGCCAACCACGGATGGCGACTCGGCCATGCCGGGAATCCACGGCAAAAACCAGCTTCTCCGGGCCCAGCGCTGTGGCGGCTTGCTCGGCAAATTGACGGTTGACCTTTCCCTCCGTTACCAGGGTCGAACCGAAAATCACACGTCGCGCCTCTGACGCGAGCATTGTTTTTGCGCTTTCGATCGAGCGAATTCCGCCTCCCACTTGGCAAGGCAGACGCTGAGTCAGCTGTTGTACCAGCATGCGGTTGTGCCCCGTGCCCATTGCGGCGTCCAGATCGATCAGTTGCACGAGCGGGTACGAAGAAAAGCGGGCAATCCATTCCTCGAAATTTTCGAACTCGAGAGCTTTCTTTTTTCCCTGAACGAGCTGAACGATCTTGCCGCCCATGAGGTCAATCGAGGGGATCAGCAAGGCAACCTCACCGGAATGCCCGCCGCTTGTAATTCCTGTTTGAGATCAGTCAAGCGCTGCCAGCCGAAATGAAAGATGGATGCGGCCAGCGCGGCGTCCGCTTGGCCCTCACGAAACACCTCGACGAAAGTCTGCGTGTTGCCGCCACCTCCGGAGGCGATCACGGGAATGTGGACGGCTTGCGCCGCCGCTCGCGTCAATTCGCAATCGAAACCAGCGCCGGTTCCATCCCGATCCATCGACGTCAGCAGGATTTCTCCTGCGCCACGTTCTTCCGCTTCCTGCGCCCACTCGATGGCATCTCGACCCGTAGGTGTTCTTCCTCCACTGACCCAGACTTCGAATCCTGACCCACTGGTTCTGCGCTTCGCGTCAATCGCGAGCACCACTGCTTGCGAGCCATAGCGTTGGGCGATGCACGTTATCAGCGCAGGATCGGCGAGAGCAGCGGAGTTGATGCTGATCTTGTCGCCGCCTGCGTCGAATACATCCGCAGCCTGGTCCAGAGAGCGGATACCTCCACCCACAGTAAAGGGAATAAAGATCCTGCGTGCAGTCTTACGGACTGTTTCGAGCAGGGTTGACCGGTTCTCATGAGTCGCTGAAATGTCCAGGAGAACAATCTCGTCAGCGCCGGCTTCGCTGTGAGCCGCGGCCAGGTCAGCAGGATCGCCAGCATCCTTCAAATTGAGAAACTGCACACCTTTGACTACTCGTCCGCCGTGGACGTCCAGGCACGCGATCATTCGTTTAGTCAGCGTCATAGGCGGCAGAAATTCTCCAGAATTTTCAGACCCACGGGCCCTGATTTCTCGGGGTGGAATTGGACACCGAATAACTGATCACGCTCCACCACGGCGGAAAAGGCACCACCGTACTCACATTCGGCGACCGTCTCATCCACAATGGGTGCCCGGTAAGAATGGGTAAAGTACACACAGGAGTCGGGACTAATATCCTCTAGAAGGCGAGAGAAATTCCGCAAGCGCAGCGTGTTCCATCCCACGTGCGGTGACTTGACCTGTGTTGGAAAGCGCTCGCATTGACCGGTAAACAGTCCCAAGCCGCGCGTCTCGGGCGCTTCCGCACTCGACTCGAACATCCATTGCATGCCTACACAAATTCCGAGAAAAGGCTTGCCGCGCTGAATTGCGCTTTCGACGGCACCCTGCAATCCCAATTCGTCAAGTATTCTGGTGACGGAGAAGTGACCCACGCCTGGCAGTACAACCTTCTGTGCGCGCGCAACGTCTTTTGGATCTGAGGTAATCAACGAGTCTGCCCCAAGGAAATCCAGAGCCTTCTTGACCGAAGTCAGATTTCCGGCCCGGTAATCGACAATCGCAATCATTAGAGTAATCCCTTTGTGCTGGGAAGGAGGCGTCTCATTCGTTGGTCGCGCCAGCACGCAGCACGCAGCGCTCGAGCAAACGCTTTGAACAATGATTCGATCTTGTGGTGGCTGGAGCGTCCATAAAGCACGCGAGCGTGTACGCTGGAGTGGCTTCCCCGGGCAAAGGCTTCAAAGAAATCTGCGACCAGCTCAGATTGCAAGTCGCCAACCAGGCGGGTGCGCACTTTGGTGTCAACGGCGGCCGCGGTGCGTCCGCAAAAGTCCACGGCGGCCAGGCCCAGCGTTTCGTCCATTGGCATTAAGAAATACCCGGCCCGCAGAATGCCACGCTTGCTGCCTAAGGCTTTTTCGAAAGCTTGACCCAGCACGATACCTACGTCCTCGACAGTGTGATGCTGGTCGACATCGAGATCTCCGCAGGCTTGAAGCTGCAGGTCAAAGCCGCCGTGATGAGCAAACAGCTCCAGCATGTGATCGAAGAAGCGAATGCCGGTCGAGACCTGGTAACGGCCATGGCCATCGATCACAAGGCTGAGCCGGATGTCGGTCTCCTTGGTGGTTCGCTGAATGCGAGCCGTTCTCATACTGTCTTCGCCTGCTTGACGCCAATCTCCTCCAGAACCTGATGAAGGGCCCCTAGCAACCTTTCGGTTTGTTCTAGAGTCCCCAAAGTGATTCGGACACAACCTAGGCACCCATAATCACGGGAGCGGTCGCGCACCAAGATGCCGCGCTGACGCATCCGGGTGATGAATTCGGCGTTCAATGACCCCAGCCGGGCCAGCACGAAATTTGCGTGACTGGGCCAGTATGGAACGTCCCAATTGCGGAGTTCCTGCTCCAGCAATTCCCGTCCCTGGCGGACCTGTTCCACGTACTCACGAACGTAAGCCTGATCGGCCAAGGCTTCCGGCAGGCATTCCAGGGCAACACCATTGACGTTATAAGGTGAGCTGACCCGACGCACCATTTTCATCTGGGCGGAGTCGCCTGCAAGTACGCCTATGCGCAGGCCTGCCAAACCATACGCCTTGGAAAAGGTACGGGCGAGGAAAAGATTGGGCAACTCGTGCCATTGACCCAGCAAGCTCTGGCCGTAAAACTCAAAGTAGGCCTCATCAATGAGCACGACGGCACCCGGCGCGGAACGCGCTATTGCGAGCAGGGCGTGCTGAGACGCGACCGCGCCGGTCGGATTGTTGGGATTAGCAACAGCGATTAGCCGAGTCCGAGGAGTGACACGCACCAGCACCTCCCGAGTGGGAAAGCTGAAGTCTTCACCCGATGGAATCGAGATGACCTTCGCTCCGGTGGCGGCTGCATAAATTTCGTACAGAGAAAAGGTAGGGACAACGATCAGCACCTCATCTCCGGGCTCGAGGTAAGTCTCGCAAAGAAGGTGGATCGCTTCATCGACGCCATTGGTCAGCAGTACCTCTTCCGGAGCAAGTGCAAGATGGCCGGCGACGAGACCTTCCAATGGTTCTCGTTCCGGATAACACGCTAGTTCGGCCGCATTCAACTCACGCAAGCGTTGCAGAACACGAGGCGAACACCCAACCGTGTTTTCGTTGAAATCCAGTCGCAGACCTTCGCGGTTCCCCAATGGCGGATGGTAAGTGGGTAGATCGCTGACTGCTTGGCGAGCCTTAAGCATGGCCGCACCTCAGGCGTACCGACTCGGCATGCGCCAGCAGTCCCTCGGTCATGGCGAGAGAGTCGATCAGGGGAGCGATCTGGCGCAAACCGGAACGCGAAATTTTCTGCACACTGATGAGCTTCACAAAATCGAGCACACTCAGTCCGCCGCGAAAACGCGCGGTTCCGCCCGTTGGCAAAACATGGTTGGGACCGGAAGCGTAGTCACCCGCCGCTTGCGGCGAGTACTCGCCAACGAAAACCGACCCTGCATTTCGAATGAGTGGTAGATTCCCGGGTTCAACCGAAATGTGTTCTGGCGCAATCTGGTTGGCCCAGTCGAGCGCCTGCTCGCGTGACTGTGCCAGCAAGACGACGCCGCTAGCGCGCAAAGACTGACGGGCCGTCGGATTCTGCCGAGCAAGAGCTTCGACACGCTGGGAAACCTGCTTTGCCAATTCGCTCCGGGTTGTGACGAATATCGCCAACACCTCGGGATCGTGCTCAGCCTGAGCGACGAGGTCAGCAGCGATGAAGTCGGGTGATCCGCTATCGGCGAGGACTACAACTTCGGTTGGACCTGCCAGAAAGTCAATCGCGCAATCGAAAGAAACCAACTTCTTCGCGGCCGCAACGTACAGATTGCCAGGTCCAACGATCTTATCTACACGGGGAATCGTCTCAGTCCCATAGGCAAGCGCGGCGATAGCCTGTGCACCCCCCACCCGATAGACTTCGCGCATGCCGAGCTTGGCCGCAGCGGCGAGAACTTCTCTCTTGGGCCGAGGAGAGACGACGCGGATGTTCTTCACTCCTGCGACCTGCGCAGGAATAACCGTCATCAGCAAGGTAGAGACCAGCGGATAACGGCCACCGGGGACATAACAGCCAACCGAATCCAGAGGACGCACGAGCTGACCGACCGAGATTCCCTGGCGGGTGCGCAGCCATTCGACCGGCTTCTGCCATTCACAGAAGCGGCGGATGTTGGCGGCGGCGCTGCGCAGAGATGACCGGAAGCGAGCATCGCTAGAGTCCCAGGCTGCCTCGATTTCGTCGTCGGTTACGCGTAGCTTTGCTCTCTTTTCTAGCCCGTCCCATTTCTGCGCGTATCGGCGCAGGGCTCGATCACCCTGGCTGCGGACATCATGAATAATTCGCCGTACGCGTGGCTCGACCGAGGCAAGCGCGGAATTACGAGCAGCGAGCTTTCGGACCCGCGCCGCCGCCGATTTCCCCGCCAGAATCCGCATCACATCACCACCTTGTTCAGGGGATATTCGACGATACCCTGGGCCTTGGCTTCCTTGAGACGCGGGATGACCTGCCATGCGGTGGATTCCTCAATCACCGTATTTACCGCGACCCACTCGTCATCGCTCAGCGTGGCAATGGTTGGCTTCTTGAGCGCAGGCAGCACCGAAAGCACCCGGTCCAGGTCTTGCTTGCGAACGTTGAGCATCAGGCCCACGCGATCCTTGGCATCCATGGCGCCGCGCAGCATCAAGGCGAGATTTTCGATCTTGCGCCGCTTGCAGCCGTCGGCCCAGGAGGTAGTGTTGGCGATAACCTGCGTGTTGGATTCGAGGACGGTGTCGATGATGCGCAGCCGGTTGGCCTTTAGCGAACTGCCGGTTTCGGTGACTTCGACAATGGCGTCCGCCAGCATCGGCGGTTTCACTTCGGTAGCACCCCAGGAAAATTCCACCTGCACGGGTACATTTTTCTTTTGGAAATAATTTCGAGTGACGTTAACCAGTTCGGTGGCGATGATGCAGTGTGCCAGATCTTCTGCGCGCTGGTACTCCGAACTCTCAGGAACTGCCAGTACCCATCGCACCTTGCCGCGACTCTGTTTGGCGTAGACGAGATCGGAGACGGGAACCACTTCCAGTCCGCTTTCGATCACCCAGTCGAGGCCGGTGAGCCCCGCATCGAGCACACCGTGCTCGACGTAGCGAGCCATTTCCTGGGCGCGGATCAGCATGCAATCGATCTCCGGATCTGCCGTTCCTGCAAAGTAAGAGCGGCCATTGGTGTAGACCTGCAGGCCGGCGCGGGCGAACAGTTGCAGGGTCGCTTCCTGCAAACTGCCTTTGGGAATGCCAATGCGCACGTTCATGGCCGCACCGCCGGGGACTCAGTGTCATTCTGTTCGCGGTTCGCAAAGGGAATTGCTTCCGTGAAGCATGTGCGCGTACCGCGATGGCAGACCAGACCCTTGCCTTCGACTTCGACCTGAAAAAGCAGAGTGTCACGATCGCAATCTGTAGTGGCCGAGAGCAGCTTGAGCCGGTTGCCTGAGGTTTCGCCTTTGGTCCACAGCTGGTTGCGGGTACGGCTGAAAAAGGTTACGTAGCCGCTGCGGAGGGTTAGCTCGAGGGCCTCGCGGTTCATGAAGCCCAGCATCAGGACCTCAGCGCTCACAGCGTCCTGGGCAATGGCGGGCGCCAGGCCCTGCATCTTTTCGAAATCAATTTCGCTTTCCATTGGTTGTCCTCGTTTTTGCAAAACAAAAAGCCCGCTGAGCTTGAATCGCATCAGCGGGCTTAAATCTCTTTGGCGCTACGCTAGCTCAGCCAGACACCCCCGCCGACGCGCTGTGCGCGTGATGGTGATGGTGGCGATGAGCCAAGCTGACCATGGCGGTTACGATAACGGATTGCCTAACCTTTTGTCAAAGAATTTCCGCCGGGCCAGCTATTCTTCCTCTTTCTTTTCCTGCTCCTTGGGCAAGGCTTTCTCGATCGGCTTCCTTGGCAACATCGGGTCGCGCATAGCCGTGTTGTACACGAAAGTGGCCACGATCACGGCTGCCTGCTTCAAATCATCGGGTTGCAGGCGGTCGTAGACGTCCATATTAGAGTGATGGGTACGCGTCTCGTACTCGATGGGATCTTGGATGAACTGGAAACCGGGAATGCCGACGGCGTCGAACGACAGATGGTCCGTACCACCCGTGTTGCGCATAGTGATGGTGTTCATGCCCAGGTCGTGAAAAGGCAGCATCCAGGCCTCAAATACGGGCTCGACCGCGGCATTTTCCTGAAGATAGATGCCGCGAATTTTTCCCGTGCCGTTATCAACATTGAAGTAAGCCGAGACTTTGGCCTGTTCCGGCTTCACCGTGACCGGACCGGCCTCGCGCCGAAGCAAAGTTGGCATTCCTTTCATGTCGGGCTCGTCCATGGGCGGACGCGACCCGAAGTGCTGCTGTACATAGCTTTGCGACCCGAGCAGGCCTTGCTCCTCGCCGCTCCAGAGCCCGATACGAATAGTGCGACGGGGCTTGAAGTCCAGTGCCTTCAGGATGCGCATGGCTTCCATCATGACTACCGACCCAGCGCCGTTGTCGGTGGCGCCTGTTCCTGCATGCCAGGAATCCAGGTGTGCGCCTACCATGACGATTTCATCCTTCTTGTCTGTGCCAGGGATTTCGGCGATGGTGTTGTACTGTTTATTGTCGTCGTCGTAGAACTTGTTTACGACATTCAGCTCCAGTTCGACATCTTTCTTTTGCGCCAGCAAGCGCGCGATTCGATCCCACTGCTCGACCGCGACGGTTATCGAAGGCACAGTAGTGGTCTCGCCGGTCTTAAATGATCCCCCGGATTGTACGAACACGGTTCCGCCCCCAGTCGATCCGCGACCGTGATCAATAACCGCCAACACCTTTTCTTCAGCAAAGAACTTGTTGAGCTCGTTCTGGAACTGGGCGCGCTTTCTGTACTCGCGGAAGCGGAGCGCGTCCTTCTCGCTGGGAATTCTGTACTGTCCGACCTCGCTCAGGTCCTTGTCGCTCAGGCGCTCGTAGGGGGCTTCTACAATCGGCTTTACTTCCGGATCCGGACCGAAGATCACAATTAATCCCGCGAGCTTGCCCCGATATTTCTCAAAGTCTTTCTTGTCCTCGATTTTGACGCGCGTGCACTTGGCCTTGATCGCGCCATCTGTGCCGGGAGTCCAAGCTTTGGCATAGGCAATAATGGGCGCCACGTCGGGCGCCAGCATGCGCACATTCACGTACTCATTCTCCCAGCCGCGGCCGAAGGGTCCCCAGGCTTCCAGGTGAGCGTTGGACAAGCCCATGGCGGCCAGCTGATCCCGCGTCCACTCATTCGCTTTCTTCATGTTCGGCGAGCCAGTCAGGCGCGACCCGATGGCATCCATCAAACCGCTGGCCAGGTCCATCATCTTGGAATTGCGGAAACCTTCGTAGCGGATGCGGGTCACCATCTCGAGGTCAACTTTTTCCTGCGGCCAGGCGTTGGTGGCAGAGAGCACAATCAGCAATAAGGCGAGTACAACGCGAGCGGGTTGCTTCATTCGCGACACTCCGTCAGGGCAGTGAAACGAAGCATCATAGCATGTGGCCAAAATGAAGATTTAACCGCAGAGAACGCCGAGTTCGCCGAGTGGAAGACTAACTGAACCGTTCGGCGACTTCAGCGTGAGATGGTTTTCAAGCCTTCAGAATTTCGGCAGCGGCACGATGTCCGCTGGCGATCGCACCGTGCACCGTGCCGTGGTGGCCGGTGAAATCGGTAACTTCGCCGGCGAAGAACAGCGTGTTCTCGACCGGAGCAGCGAGTTGCTGCTGAGCCGCGTCGCCACCCAGCTTGACGTAGCTGTAGGCTCCACGGGACAGCGGATCGCTTTGCCAATCGTGCCAGTAGACCGACTCCAGCAGGCTCTCAATCTCACCTTTGCGGACATTCAAAAGGCGGGAGAGGGACTGCACGGCTTGTTCGGCGACGAAATCTTCGGGGCGCCCTGAGAGTTTTTCGGCGCAACGGGATGGCGCCCAGCCTGTGATGATGGGGAGTTTCTGCGGCATGGTGGTCCACCAGGTGGGAAACCACTCGTCTTGAGAAAACAGAAACCGCATGTCCGCGAGCGTCTTGGATTCCGAACCACTGCGTGCCCGCAAACTGTCCCAGAAGCGTTCGCGAAAACATAGCGTGACGCGAATCACCTTGCCCATGGCGAGTCTTCCGAGGGCATCTTGTTTTCCTGCCGGCAACTCCGGAGAAAACCGCACCGCGCCTCTCAGCTCGGGAGGAGCTTGCAGCAGCGCCAGGGGCAGAGCGACTAACAGATGCGAGGCTGTATATGTCTCACACTGCCCTTTCACCTCGACACTTCCCCGCTTCCACGTGACGCTCTCGACGGTTGCACTGAGTTGAATCGTGACTCCGGCATCCAATAACTCTTTTCGAAGCCACTCCACCAACAACTCATATCCACCGGGAATTCGAAACGCCCGCTCGGCATCAATTTCCTCGTCAGCTCGCATTCCCTTCGCCAGCGAGTGAACACTGATGAGTCCGGGATCGGCGGCATGAAAACCGCTTATGTAACCCAGTGCCCACCTTTTACTTTCCTGCTGCTTGGGAGTGGGGCAGCAGCTCGCGAGGAAATCGAGGAATGACTGGTCCGGCGCGCGGTCATCCATTTTCTCCAGGATTTCGTCCACTTCCGGAAAGAAGTCACACGTACATAATTCGCCATCGCGAGCGCACCAGTCCTCGCCCACCACTTCCCTTGCCTGCAGGTTGTGTTGGCGGAGCAAGTCCCAGATTTCACAAGGCCGTCCATGGATGAATTCGGCTCCCAGTTCCACAGCAGCTCTCGTTGCCGGATCGTGCTGGGTGAAGATGCGTCCTCCCAGGCGGTCTCTAGCTTCCAGGATCAGGACCTGCATGCCAGCGTGTGCCAGCTGCACCGCCGCCGAGAGTCCAGCTACACCTGCTCCGATAATGAGCACTCCGGGACCAGAGGACATGCTTAAGGCGTAGATGCGATTGTCGGGAGAGAAGCTGCGGAAGATGTTTCCAAGCTTCCAGGTTTCAAAGTTGCAATGTTTCAAGGTTTCAAAGAGGCGCGGCTTGGAGAAGAGACCACTCTGCAAGCCGTAAGCGACATTTTGTGGGGTCGAGCTTGAATGACAAGCGTTAGGTGGCCGGCAGGGAAATGCAGAGAAGAGATGCTTTGCTTTGCTTCGCTTCGCTCAGGATGACATCAAGCAGTGGCCCAATTTCGATATGAATCTTAAGCTACGCTTTCAGCACGCCCCTTATGGTTGGGCACCTCCACCGTAATCGTTGTCCCCCTCTTGCTGGAGGAGATTTGGAGCGTTCCTCCCAGCTGGGATAAGCGTTCTTTCATGCCCAGAATGCCTACCCCGAGCGGCGCCTTTTCGTTGCCCGCACCGGCCAGAACCTCTTCTGGCATGCCTTTGCCATCGTCGCTGATCTGCAACGTAACTTTATCGGTGTCGCCCTTTAGCTCGATTCTGGCATTCTTAGCGTCCGCATGCTTGCGAATATTATTTAAGGACTCCTGGATAATTCGGAACAACGCCATTTCTACGGTTTGCGGCAAGCGCGGCCACTTGGGAGAGATCTCCAAATCCACCTTGATCCCGGAACGACTGGAAAAACCCTCGACCATCCACTGCGTGGCAGACACCAAGCCCGCCTCGTCGAGCAAAGGCGGATGCAAGAGCTGTGCCAGGCTGCGGAGCTCACTGGTGGCTTCGTCGGCCAGCTTCAGGGCTCCCGACAGCTCCTTCTGGTTTTCGGACTTTGACTGCTTGGCGAGCGCTTCCAGGTCCATCTTCAGGGCCACCAGCTTCTGTCCGGTGGAATCGTGCAACTCGCGGGCAATGCGGCGGCGCTCTTCATCCTGCACACGCATGAGATAGCCGGAGAGCTGACGAAGACTCTCCTCGGAGCGTTTCTTGTCCGTTATGTCGGTATTGATTTCGATGATCACGGGGGCGCTCTGGCCTTCTTTCAGCAGGGCCCAGCGGCTGCTCACCACGCGGCGCTCGCCGTCCCGGCGAGTATGTGTCAGTTCGCCTTCCCAGTATCCCGTCTGCACCAGCTCCGTCTGGATTTCCTTGAATGGTCTGGGAAACTCGGTGCGCAGCAGTTCATGAGCAGTCTTGCCGATGGCCTCGTCTCGCTTCCAACCGTAAGTCTCTTGCGCCCCGCGATTCCAGAATTGTATGGCGCCGTCGAAATCACGCACGATAACCGTATCGCGAGCCAAATCCAGCAGGGTCGCCTGCCGCTTCAGCTTCTCGAGTTGCGCGCGCTGTTCGGTGACGTCTTCGATCGATAGATAGATCAGCTGTTGTCCCGGTTGCGGCTCGATGCGTCGCGCGTTGAGCACCATGGTCCTGGTTCCGAGGCGGGGAAAATTGTGCCGCACCTCAAAATCGTCGATACGGGTAATACCACTCTGGATCTGCTGCAGCAAGTCGCCAAGTTCCGGAATATCCCATTGCCGGTTACCTAACTCGTGGATCGGCCGTCCCTCGGTCTCCTCGGGAGCAACTTGGAAAGTGCGATAAAAGGCGCGGTTCGCTGCCGATACCCGCAGGCTGGATTCCAGAATTAAGATTGGTTCCCGGGCATTCTCGGAGAGGACGTCCACGTAAACTCGCACCCGTTCCAGCGTACGTTTGAGAACATCGATGTCCTGCAAGGTGATGACTGCGCCTTCGAGCTTGTTGTCCGCCGTCTTATAGGGACGCACGCGCATCACGTGCCACCGACCATTATTCTTCTCCTGTACTTCTTGTTCGTGGAGGATGGTGCTGTCGATAGCTCCCCGGACGATTTGTTCCAGGTCGTCCACATTGAGATTGGAGCGTATCTCGCCCAGGCGGCGTCCGATGTCGCCCTGGATCAAATTCATCAGCTTCTCGGCGGGCGGGGTGAAACGGCGAATGCGCAAGTCGCTACCCACGATCACAACCGGAAGATTGGTATTGGCCAGCAAGTTGAGCAGGTCACTATTGGCAACACTCAATTCGGTATTACGATTGTGCAGTTCTTCGTTGAGCGTGGTCAGCTCTTCGTTGCTGGACTGCAGCTCCTCCTTCGCGGTTTCCAATTCTTCGTTCGTACTCTGCAACTCTTCATTGGCAGAAAGTACTTCTTCGTTGGCCGATTTGTATTCTTCGGCGGTAGTCTCATGCTCTTCGATGAGGTTCTGGAGTTGTTCACGCAATTGCTGCAGTTCCGCGTGCAATCTCTCATTCTCCCGCCCGGGGCGGCTTGGTTTGGCGGCCTTCTCGCGCCTCCTCTTGGCTTCGTGAGCAAGGCGCGGGCCGAGCTCTTCAAAGACCACCACGAAGTGACGCTCCGCCGACCCTTGAGCACGAACCGGCATCACCTCCAAGTTGACTTCGCGCGTGCCACCGTTGGATTTGACCTGAACCCCTTCGACCCGGACCGGCTTGTCGTCCTTTTTGGCTGCGCTCAAAGCAGCACGCAAGTCCACCAAAAGGCCCTCGCGCGCCATCCTGGAAAGGCTGAAGGTGGGATGTCCGGCTGCGGGCTCCAAGTAAGCACCGGTACGCCCGCGGAACTGCACGATTTCCATTACGTCATTCAGCACAATGCTGGCCGGGACGTAGCGGTTCACCAGCAGCCGTTCTACTTCTTTCTCGACCGTCAACTCAGTTGGCGCAGCTCTATGCGGCCTGGCGCCTTCCGGTTGATGGAGCGCGAACTCCGTGCCCGTGAAATAGGTAATCAGGCGAGTTGCGAACTTCTTTTGATAGATCTTGTTCTTCTTATCGGTGATGAGGAAGTGATCCGCATACGCACCCAGACTCTCCGAGCTGCCCAGCATGAGGTAGCCATTTGGTTTGAGGGCGTAGTGCAGCGCCGGTATGACGCGTTTTTGCAGGGCCGGCCCAAGATAGATGAGGAGATTGCGGCAGCTGATCAGGTCGAGATTGGAAAATGGCGGGTCCTTGGTGAGATTCTGGCGCGCAAAAATGCACATGTCGCGGACCGATTTATTGATCCGGTAGCCACCATCGATGCGCCCGAAAAAGCGCGCCAGACGCTCGGGGCTGACATCGGCGACCGCCGTCTCCGTGTACAACCCGGTGCGGGCACGGTCCAAAGCAGTGTCGCTGACGTCAGTAGCAAAGATCTGCACTCCCTTGCTGACAGTTGACGCCGCGGTGCGTGCCTTCTCCCACATGTATTCCAACAGCACGATAGCAATGGAATAGACCTCCTCACCGGTAGAGCAACCCGGGACCCAGATGCGGATGGGAGCGTCATCCAGCTTGCGGTTCTCGAAGAGAGTGGGAAAGACGTTGTCGTGTAAAGCTTGGAAGGCATCTTTGTCGCGGAAAAAACCGGTAACGTGAATCAGAATGTCGCGGTAAAGCTCATCCAGTTCGCCCCGGTGCTGCTTGATGTAGTGCAGGTAATCTTTCACCTTTTCGAGCCCGTGCAACACCATACGGCGCTTAATACGCCGCTGCAGGGTCATGGGTTTATAAAGATTGAAGTCCACCCCGGTCGCCTCGCGGACCAGGGCCAACAACTGCTCCATGTGGGTGCCGGTGCCGATGACCGCGGATTCTTCTTTTGCCACCGGTACGTGGGCGACGTAGGGGTGCCGGCCAATACGGGCAAGTTCCTTGGCGATATTCTTGGGATCGAGTACGAAATCGATGCACCCGGCCGCGATAGCGTTGTGGGGCATGCTGGTGTACTTGGCCGAAGTTTCACTCTGGGCAAACGTGATTCCACCCGCCGCCTTGATCAGGTTACATCCTCCTGTACCATCGGAGGCGGTGCCCGAGAGAACGACACCGATGGCCTGGTTGTTGCGCTCGTCGGCCAGAGATTGAAAGAACTGGTCGATCGGCATGTGCATCCCGCGGGTGAGGGTCCGGGCGCCTAAGCGCAAGGTCCCGCTCTCGATCACCATGCTGGTATTGGCGGGAATGACATAGATGTGATCGGGCTCCACCTTGGTCCCGTCCTTCACTTCCGTGACCGGAATGCGGGTGGCACGGGAGAGAATTTCCGGCAGCACGCTGCCATGGCTGGGATCCAGGTGCTGCACCAGGACGTAGGCCATCCCGGTCTGCTCCGGCAAATGGCGGAGTAATTGGGAAAATGCCTCCAGCCCGCCAGCCGAGGCGCCGATGCCAACCACCGGAAAAGCCGTCTCCTGCTTGAGTTCCTTCGCCGCGGACGCTTGCCGCTTAACGTGCGCTTTCTTAGCAGACTTGGTCTTGCTGGAAAGCTTCGTTTTCATGGGAGTGTTCCCGTATGCGCGCTAGTCTCCTTGGGTTGGGGTGGCCGACTCCAGGCCCAGCGCTCTTGAATGTGCTCGCGAAACCTGGTTTTATTCCCGATACCTGCGCTACCGGCGTTCGATCGTATCCAGAATTAGATCCGTGAGGGTACAACAATCACCGTTACGGCGCAGCTGAAATCCACCACAATACCTTGCCTACAATCCGCCAGCCATTGCTCTTACCGAGTACAACGCTGTCATGCTCGTGGTTTTCCGACTCGAGCAGTTCGACGCCTTCATACCTGCGAAGCCGAGATACGCACAAGCCTTCCTCTTCATGAGTGACAACCACGACCTTGCCGTCTAGCTCGGCCTTGTTGGTCTGGAAAGAGTCCACTGCCAGAATGTCGCTATCGTGAATCAGCGGTTCCATGGACCTGCCCTTAACGCGCAGCAGGCTGGTATACCTGGGGTTAGGGCACCAGTCGCTGGGTGCTCCCATGAGCTTGGAGGAGGGTATCATGTCCAGGCTCAGCTTCTTGTCACCGCGATTGCCATGCGTCCCCGCAACCGCCCTCAGGACGGGAAGGGCTACGATCTTCTGGCGAGCGACAGGTGAGACTTTGGCCCCGGCACTGGCATTCTCCAAGGGAGGCACTGCCGGGAGCGGTCCGCCGGCCCGGGTGCCAGGCAAGCTACGTGCCACATCTGCGATCTGCAGTCCGGCGTGCTCCCAGAAAAACCAGCACTGCTCCTTGCCCGCCAGCCTGCCCAGTTGGATGTAGCAATCAGCGGTCGGCGCCTGCATTCCTCGTTCCCAGCGGGAAACGGTCATGGCCGAACATTCCACACGCCTCGCCAGTTCCCCTTGGCTCATTTTCAGTTGACGACGAAGGGCGATGATCCGTGAGGCCCATTCCGGCACTTTAGCTTGTTTCTTCAGTTTAGTCATTGCGGCACCTAACGGCCTTGATGTAACATTGTCGTTATGGGATGCGCTCCCTGCACACTGGCAAGGGGGGCACCTCGAGGTAACCAATGCCCGGGATCCATAACAGAAACGGCGCTCATAACAAAAATGGTAACAAAAATGGTAACACCAATTTGTGGAGCCTGCCTTCCCTTTCTCGCGGTATGTATAAGAGAGTAGCGGAAAAGGTCGGTTGCGACCCCTCCTACGTCAGCCGCGTGGCCCGCGGCGAACGCGAATCCAAGCTCGTCGCAGACGCCCTCATGGCGGAGATTCAGCGAACCTGGGCCGTGGTTAACAACGGCGCTTCGCGTGGCAAAGCCGGGGCAAGGCGCAAGTAGACTTCGGGAAATTGGTGGTTCAGTTACCGCGGGAGAAGGGTTGTTCACTACCCGAGAGTAGGTGCTCCTCTCCCTCGGGGCGCGTCGTGCGAGAAGACGCAGTTTCTCTGCCCTAACGGCTGATAGCCGATTCTCTCAAAAGACTCTCGAGGCCGGGCTTTTCGCCTTCCAACCTGGAAATCTCAGCCAGGATCTCAAACCGCCGTTTTTGGCGGGCGGCGTGAACGCCATTGTCGTCGCGATGGAACTCGCGATCGAACTCGGTGTTATAGTCGTGGAGCCTGTCCAGTAAGCTAATTGCCGCCAATTCTTCCTGCAGACGAACCAATTTCCGCCGCCGCCACATAAATCCCACTCTCCCACCTCAATGCAAGCGGCTCAGTCTACGTAAGCGGGCAAAACCGGCGCATCCGGTATACCCTGTAGAGAGTAGCGGGACGAATCCTGAGATCCTGGTTTTGGCCTGCTCCGTACGGCAGCTGATGAATCAAGTCACACCCCTTGGCCGCTAGGTTCGGAACGTCGGCCCCTGAGTGCGAATAGCAATTGACAAAGAGAGTTGCAAAACCAGCGGACGGTCGTAGTGGGTCTGAATTTCTTGGTTAAACTGGCTCAATCCTGGGGAGCTTCAACCGTGATGGCTAGCTCTCGATGACACCACCAGGAGACGAATTCCGCGGCCGACCGCACGCCCCTACGATACCCAGCAATTTCCCCCTCGATACAGGAATCACTGTATGTACCAGACTAGCTGGTTGAAGTAGCTTCCCGCACGCTGGGTTCTTTCTCTCGCTTTCACCCAAAATTCACAAAGGATCAACCCTCATGGGTTCTCGGGTCGTAGTCCAGGTACAGATGCCGCGACCACTACGAACCAACCACCAACAAAAGCAGAACTTTTTTGCAAAGAGGAGCAAACCGTGAAACGGGCTGGGATGATCGTATTGCTTTCTGTATGCTTGCTGGTTTCAGGCAATGTCCGTGCGCAATCGGACCTTGGCAGGGTCTCGGGCTTCATCAAGGACCCGACGGGCGCAACCATTCCGAACGCCAAGGTCAAGATTGAAAACAAGAGCGGCGTTCAGCGGGAGACCACGACTAGCGAATCCGGTTACTACATCATCACGAACGTCCCGCCGGGCTTCTACACCATGACCGTCGAAGCTCCTGGCTTCCGAGCGTATCAGACGGCGAACAACAAGCTCGATCCCAGCGCGAACCTGGTCATTGATGCGACCTTGGTCGTAGGGGCCGTGACGGAGAGGATTGAGGTGCCGGCGACCGCAGCGACCCTGCAAACCGAATCGGCATCGGTGCAAAAGCTTGTCACGAGAGAGCAGATTGACGCGCTGGAACTGAACGGCCGCAATCCTGTCGGCCTGGCCGCCCTGGTACCGGGGGCGCGGGCCAGCACTCTGGCCAACGCCTCTCCATTTCTCACGCAGGGACCGGCAAACTTCAACGGCTCACGTAACCCGGAAAACTTGATCACTTTCGATGGCGCGCCCGCCACCCGCACTCGGTCCAATGGCACCAGCATTGGCGCTGCCGACGTGGACTCTACCCAAGAAGTCCAGATCCTCACGGCAAACTACGCTCCAGAATACGGCCGCAGCTCCGGCGCCCAGATCCGAATTGTCACCAAGACCGGAACGCAGACATTTCAGGGTGCTATCTACGAATACCTGCGCAATAACCACTTGAACGCGAATACCTGGGCGCGGAACTCTAACCCGCTGACCCAGTTTGCTGCGCCCCTTCACTACAACCAGTTTGGCTACAACTTTGGCGGCCCGTTCTATATTCCGGGAAAATTCAACACGGATAAAAGCAAGGTGTTCTTCTACTGGGGCGAGGAATGGATTCGATACCACTGGACGGAATCAGGCTCGACCGTCGGAAGCGCCGGCCTGCTGACGGTTCCAACGCTGAAGATGCGCCAGGGCGATTTCAGCGAGCTGCTCGATCCCAGTAATCCGTTTGTGACGCGCACCGATCCGGCTAATCCTGGGGTCAAGGTCCCGGTGTACGTTAAGGATCCGCAATCCAGCTTACCCTGCAACACAACTGACCAAAGCGGCTGCTTCCCTGGCAACATTATTCCGGCAAACCGCTTGAGTCCGAACGGAATCGGGATCTTGAACGCGTGGCCGGTGCCAAATCTTGCCAACTATATCGGCGTCAACGGTAACTGGTTTGCAGCGGCGCTTCACACGCAGCATCAGCGCAAGGATACCCTTGCGGTGGATGTGAATGTAACGGCAAAGCAGCGAATCGCGTTTCGCCGGCAGCAGTATACCTACCTCGAGTACCAACCACTGGATGGAAACACCGATCGTACTCCGAAATTCTTCAACCGTCCGAACCAGACCAACTCTTTGAATCACGTATGGGCCCTCAGCCCGACGAAAGTGAACGAGTTCCTAGTCACCGCCAGCGAGGATGTGGTCAAAATCCCCATCGACACGGCACATTTCTTCGATCGAACCACGGCATGCGCGCAATCGACTGGGCCGTGTAGCCTCAACTACCCCTACATCTTTACCGATGGAAAGCTGGTTCCCAACCGTATTCCGACCGTGAATTTGGCCAGCTTTTCGCAGCTGAGTGGCGGGCCGTATCCCTCGCACTCCGCAGGGCCCATCTACGATGTTTCGGATAGTTTCACCTGGGTCAAAGGGAGTCACACGTTGAAGTTTGGCGCTTTATTCGAGCGCGCCGGCGAGAACGACAACGATGAGATCAACGTGCAAGCCTGCCCAACCTGTACCAACAACCAAAATGGACAATTCCTTTTTAGTGACACGCGAAGTGGTGGGAGTGGAGTGGCGGTCGCGAACGCCGCTCTAGGACTGTTTGACACTTACTCTGAGATCGGCCACCGCGCCTACACTATTTTCCGCGCCAACATGTGGGAAGGCTTCGGGCAGGATTCCTGGAAGGTCCGTCAGAAGCTCACCGTTAACTATGGCCTCAGATATACGGTCATAGTGCCCTATCACGCTGAGTGGAGAAACATGATCGTCTTCGATCCCCGTTTCTACGATCCGAGTAAGGCGGTGACGGTCGATCCAGCAACGGGCCTTATCGTCGGATCGCCTACCATCGACCAGCGTTACAACGGCATGGTGATTCCAGGGAGCGGATTTCCGTCTTCCGCTACTGGGCGGGTGCCGGAGGCCAGTTCGGGCCTATACAACAGTTTGTTCCGCGGGGTGCCCGATCACTATTCTGATATCCAATGGAACGACATTCAACCGCGTTTAGGCGTCGCCTACCAACTGAATGACAAGACTGTGCTGCGCGCCGGTTCTGGACGCTTCTTTACCCGCCTCGGTGTGAGCGACTCGGTTTTCCTGGGCGGCAATCCTCCATTCCAACCGAATGCCAGCGTATCGAACGGCATCGTAGATAATCCTGGAGGAAGCGGAACTTCCACGGTGCCGTTGGTGGTAACGACGCAGAGCAAGAACTTTCGAAATCCGGAAGCATGGAATTGGAACTTCACGGCTGAGCGAGAACTGCCCTGGAAGTCAACCCTCTCGGTCGCATATGTGGGCCGTCGCGGCTTGCACCTGCAGCGCGAGGCAGACATCAACCAGCCGACGACGGCAGCAAGAGCGGCCAATCCGACCGCCAACATCAACGCGATACGACCGTATCTTGGGTACGGTTCGATTCGGCAAACGGACAATGCAGCGAGTTCGCGATACAACTCTCTCCAAGTCAGCTGGAACCGGCGTTTTGCCGCTCTCCAGTTCGGCGTCTCATATACGCTGGCCAAAAGCCTGGACGACGGCTCCAACCAGCGCGACGTGGTTCCGGATACTTACGACACCAGCATGCTATGGGGCCCTTCCGAGTTCGACGCTCGACACGTTCTGATCGCCAACTATCTTTACCAGCTCCCCTTTTTCCACGGGCAGCGGGGTTTTCTGGGCAAGGCACTCGGCGGCTGGCAAATCAGCGGTATTGCACAATTTCAGACCGGCCTGCCCTGCAGCGTTGCGAGAGCCAGCGATTACGCCGGAGTAGGATTGGACGCGAATTTCGGTTGCGGCGTGAACGGCCAATATTGGGTGGTTCATGGAAAGCCCAAGATCATCGGCACCTTTGGCAAGAACGGCCAGTGGTTCTCCACCACCAACCCGGACGGCAGTCCGATCTTCACGCAACCGCCCGCCGGCACCTTTAACACGCAGCGCGTTCGCAACCTTGTCTATCAGCCTGGATTCCAGAACTGGAACCTGGGCCTGTTCAAGGCTATTCCCGTCAACGAACGAGTGCGCTTTCAGTTCCGTGCCGAGGCCTTCAACGTGTTTAACCACCCGAACTGGGGCGGCGGAAGCGGTGGCGGCGTGAACTTCGACCCTACCAGCTCGAATTTCGGCAAAGTAACTACAAAAGGTGGCGGCGTTGGCGGCGGCGAGCGCAACTTGCAGGTCTCCTTGCGCATGGAGTTCTGAGGGCAAAACCCCAAGAAACTTCTTGCGCTTTTCGGACGCGCTCGTCAGAAAGCAAATCACCAGGGAGTGCATCGACTCAATCCGCAGTGGCGTTCCGTTCTCGAGTGCGGAACTAACGATTAGGCCGAATGGACACCGCCATCAGGGTGAACTTTCGAGTCGAGCGGATGATCCATTCCAGCACTAGAATGTATCCACAAAACGAGCGAATCGCAGGCGCTGCAGCCCGGCAAAAGAGCGCAGGGCCTGCGGCAACAGAGCTCAAATTACTTAGCGTCGGAGTATTCCCCATGATTTCAGTAGGCGTTCTCGTTCTTGTCATCACAGCCGTTTGGGTCAGCAGTATCGCACTTCGCAGAATTTATAAATAGGTAAACCTAGCTGGGCACAGTCCTCTGCGAGAGACTTCTTAAACAACTCAGGTAGAATGGTGCGGTTTAGGAGTCGAGCCGGCACTGTGCGTCCACTATTTCTATTCATCGCCACAACCGCGGTGATCATTGTGATTCAGTTGACGATCGTCGCTGGCGGTCTCCCATCTCATGGATGGGCAGTTCCGTGGTTATGGGCGTTCTGGGCACTAGGCTGGACTGCATGGGGCGCAAATTTTCAAGTTCTGCGTTTGTTGCGGAGATACCGGCGCCGGCGGCGCTGGCGACGTGAGATTTCAGATTTAGATCAAGGGTTTTAAGGGCCTCCAGTCCAGCCGGCAGGATCTCAGGCCGAACTGTGGGTGCGCAAGCCAGCGGGGAGAGCACGGGTTTGGCCAAGCCAGACTACGTCGCTTACTTCAGTAACTTGTGGCTGAAACTCAATGCCGTCAAACTACGTTCACTGCAGTTGATTTAAGGACCGGGAGTTGTTTCCAGTGTCGCAGCGGGATAGTTATTCTTCCAATACCTACGTACCGAAGCGGACACCGCCGCAGACCTCAACTGAGGGATCGTGGCTTGGTATCCGTGCAGAGGAGCGCCTGGGCAGCCTGATCGCCGCTGCGGGAGCTATATGGGCCGTGCACGAAGCGACGAAGGGCCTGGCAAATCTATTCCAGTTGAAGATCCTTAATCCCGGGCCGCTGGAGGTCTGCGCTATAGGGATCCTGATCTGGCTGCACGCCAAATGGCGGCGGGCAACTAAAGTGAGATGAAGAGTGAATATAAGTGAATATCTCTCAGAGAGGTCCCCGCATGTTCCCCGCTAAGTACCTCGAAACTGCTCGGAAATAGCCAAGACGGCTGAACTCGAAGCCGTGGTGTGACATTTTTGTCATCGTCTGACTCCCTGGGGACGTTCGCAGGTCTGAGGAGGAACATTGATGCCAGACAAGGGAGACCCCTGGCTACCGAAGCTAACTTCAGGAAAGTAAATGCATGCCGATATCTCTGCGCTGCTCAGGGTTAGATCAATTAGGAGCCCTCCTTAGCTGCAATGGTGACTTCAAGACTGCATTGATTTGGTTATAATTATCGGCCTTTATTACGAGGTGCTCGCGTAGTTACAGCGCCAAAAGGGGCAGAGCTAGACGCTAAACAGGACATTTATCACATCTCCTTGACGGCTGGACCAACCCGCTGTATTGTCTTGTGCCACGGTTCGTGGCTTGGGGCTCCTGGTAGCCCAAAGGGTATCCGCCGTGCTCCTTCGTCACAAAGAGATAGGCTATCCTGCCTTGGTTGTTCTCGCGTTCCTCACCTACTTAGCAGATGGGTTAGCTAGTAATAGCTTCCAACCAATTTCTCCCGAAGAACTCAAGATGACCAGCGAGCCGCAAGCTCCCGGCGCTCCGGCGATTATCTTGTATCGTGAAGTCAACCGTGACGACAGCGGCAATACCGCTCACGAAGATGACTATTACCGGATTAAGATTCTGACCGAGGAAGGACGTAAATACGCGGATATCGAGATACCCTTCTTCAAAGAAAACGGGATCAATGTCGTTAACATCAAGGCGCGAACCATACGGCCTGACGGCTCAGTCACCAACTTCCAAGGCAAGGTATTCGAGAAGGCCATCGCCAAGGCAAAAGGACTGAGGTATATGGCGAAGAGCATTACCCTGCCCGACGTGCAGGTGGGAAGCATTATCGAGTATTACTACACGATGGATTTGAGCGAGCACTACGTCTACGACTCGCACTGGATCGTCAGTGAAGAGCTGTTCACGCGAAGCGCCAAATTTTGGTTGAAACCCTATACCAGTCATTACAGCAAGATGAACGTACGGTGGAGCTGGCAAGGACTGCCGAGCGGAACCGAACCCCCTAAAGAGGGACCGGATCACATCGTGCGCTTGCAGGCAAACAATATTCCCGCGTTTCAGGCCGAGGATTTCATGCCTCCGGCGAATGAATTGAAGGCGCGGGTCGATTTCACCTATAGCGACGGTTTGCCAGAGAACGATCCCGCCCAGTTCTGGAAGAAACGTGGCAAGACGTTGAATGGTTGGGTGGAGAGTTTTGTTGACAAGCGCAAGGCGATGGCCCAGGCGCTTGGCGGAATTGTGTCGGAGAGCGATTCCCAGGAAGTAAAGCTGCAGAAGATCTATGCCCGGGTGCAACAGCTTCGCAATACTTCCTACGAGGCTCGCAAAACCGAGCAGGAGCAGAAACGAGACAAGGAAAAAGAAGCCTCTAACGTCGAGGACGTCTGGAAACGCGGCCATGGCAATGGAGCGCAACTTACGTGGCTGTTTCTGGCGCTGGTCCGGGCAGCCGGTTTTGAAGCTTATGGCGTCATGGTTTCAGACCGGCGTAATTATTTCTTCACTCCTAGAACCATGGATGCAAAAAAGTTGGATGACAACGTCGTGCTGGTGAAATTAAACGGCAAAGACATGTACTTCGATCCGGGAGGAGCTTACACACCGTTCGGAATGCTGGAGTGGCCAGAAACGGGCGTCCAGGGTCTGCGCCTGGACAAGGATGGAGGAAGCTGGATTCAGACTACGCTGCCGGAGAGCTCGGCATCCCGAATCGGCCGCAAGGCGGATCTAACGCTCTCAGATACGGGCGATCTGGAAGGCAAGCTCACAGTCGCATTCACCGGACTTGAAGGCATGGAACGCCGCCGCGGAGAGCGCAACGAGGATGAAACCGATCGCAAGAAATTTCTTGAGGAGGAGGCCAAGGAATATATCCCAGCCGCCAGCGAAGTCGAACTGACGAATAAACCCGATTGGAGCAGTTCGTCTGTGCCCTTGGTCGCGGAGTACCACGTCAAGATTCCGGGGTGGGTGGCGGGAAGCGGACGGCGCGCAATGCTGCCCGTAGGGCTCTTCAGCGCGACCGAGAAGCGCGTATTCGATCACACCCAGCGGGTACATCCTATCTATTTTGAGTTTCCGTGGGAAAAGGCCGACGAGGTCACGATTTCACTACCCCTTGGCTGGCAAGTGGCCAGCCTGCCGCCGGAACAGAATCAGACCGGGAAGGCCGTACGATACGTGCTTAAAGTGGAAAACGACAGCGGGAAACTGCACCTGAGCCGCAAGCTGGGCATCGACCTCATGTTTCTAGAGCCTAAGTACTACTCCGCGCTGCGAGCCTTTTTTCAAATGGTGAGGACCGGCGATGAAGAGCAGGTTTTATTGCAACCCATTGGCGCAAGCGCTAGTAAGTAATAGCAGAGTTCTCCTCGGTGTCGGCATTTGCCTCCTGAGCTGTATCTCCAGCGCCGTAGCCGGAACTGAAGCACCTCAGTGGATGCATGCACTGGTTAACGCACCATTACCTCTCCATGACGAGAAAACCGATGCCGTGCTTCTTTACTCCGAGACTAACGTCAATGTCGTATCCACCGACAAAATCAAGACTGTGGTTCGCCGGGCGTACAAGATTCTTCGTCCTGATGGCCGAGAACACGGCACCGTCTTCGTTTTCCTGAACTCCAACCGGAAAGTTACCACTCTGCACGGTTGGTGTATCCCAGCGCAAGGCAAAGACTACGAGGTCAAGGACAAAGAGGCAATGGAGGTTTCGCCGCCAAAGATTGAAGGCAGTGAGCTCATCACCGATGTCAAAGCAAGGCTACTTCGAATCCCGGCCCCTGACCCCGGCAATATCGTTGGCTACGAGTATGAAGTCGAGGAACATCCACTACTCCTTCAGGATATCTGGGAATTTCAGCACTCGGACCCCGTGGCGGAGAGCCGCTATTCCCTGCAGCTTCCGGCAGGTTGGGAATACAAGGCATCCTGGTTGAACTACGCTGAAATCATGCCAACACAAGCCGGAACCAACCAATGGCAATGGGTAGTCAAGGATCTGAAAGCGGTTCGCGAGGAAGACGACATGCCTCCGATGAACGGGCTGTTGGGGCAGATGATCGTTTCCTTCTTTCCGCCCGGGGGACCTGGTGGCAGAGGATTCAGCGACTGGCTACAGATGGGTATATGGTACCGGAATCTCACCGCCGATCGGCTGAACACCTCCCGGGAGATCAAACAGAAGGTCGCCTCGCTGACGGAATCCGCATCCAGCCCTTTGGCCAAAATGAAAGCCCTGGCGCAGTTTGCTCAACATGACGTTCGTTATGTCGCAATCGAACTTGGGATTGGCGGATGGCAGCCCCATCCGGCCACTGATGTCTTCACCCACCGGTATGGCGACTGCAAGGACAAGGCTACCCTGATGAGTTCGATGTTGCACGAGATCGGGATTGAGTCCTATTACGTTGTCATCAACTCAAGACGAGGTTCGATCACGGCCGAGACGCCGGCGCACAACGCGTTTGACCACGTGATCCTGGCTATCAAGTTGACGGACGGCACTGCGGATTCTTCCCTGGTAGCGACCCTACAACATCCCAAGCTCGGCAAACTGCTGTTTTTTGACCCCACTAGCGAGTTGACACCGTTTGGTCAAATTAGCGGCCCCCTGCAGGCGAACTGGGGCTTACTGGTCACCGCCGATGGGGGCGAGCTACTGGAATTGCCCAAGCAGCCAACATTTATGAACGGCATTCAGCGAGTGGGCAGGCTGACGTTGGAGCCCAACGGTCGATTGCAAGGTGAAGTTCAGGAAGTCCGGGTTGGCGACTTTGCCTCATCGCAACGCTGGCTTTTGCGTACGATCACAAAGGACATCGACAGGATTAGACCTATCGAACTTGTCCTTTCGGGCTCATTGTCAAATTTCAGGATCACCAAGGCGAGCCTGGTTAATCTGCAGCGTACAGATCAACCCTTCGGTTTCGATTACACATTCGAGGCGGAAAACTATGCAAAGGTGGCCGGCGGTTTGCTCCTGGTTCGGCCACGCGTGATCGGCAGCAAAGCCAGCGGCCTACTGGAGACTAAAGAACCGCGGCACTTTCCGATTGAATTCGAGGGGCCGAAACTTGATACCGACAAATTCGAGATTGTCTTACCGCCCGGCTACGAAGTGGATGAACTGCCACCGCCGGTGGACGCGGAATTCAGCTTCGCGAGCTACCACTCAAAGACTGAAGTAAGAGGTAATATCATTGCATACACCCGACGCTTCGAAGTAAAAGAACTGAGCGTGGCCGTGGGTAAGGCCGAGGAACTGAAGAAGTTCTACCGTATGATCGCCAGCGATGAGCGGAATACAGCCGTCCTGAAACCTGCAAAGTAGCGAGTTTGTTGGCTAGCCCGGCAGGTAGTCCGGAGAATTTAGAGCTTAGAGCTTAACCATTTTGGAAATGGCGGGGACGACGGGACTCGAACCCGCGGCCTCTGCCGTGACAGGCTAGGCGCATTCGTCTTTTCAGCGACTTATATTCTCAACGGGGGCTGCCAAGTCGCTGCAAGGAATCACAAGCACATGGTTGTTGTGGGTAGAACTGTGGGTGGAAATCCCGTGTCAATTGGCAAGGCGCAGTCTGTTTGGACTCAATTTCCTCCTAAAGGCGCGACTGGTCCGCCAATTCGATTCGAAGATAGCGAGTGTCTAAACTGGTCTGGGAATTGGCGGGGCAGATCAGCATCTTCCATTTCAATGCGCTGTACCAAACGAAAGTAGTATTCAGTCAGTTCACGCTTCTCAAAATCGGGAAGAACAGAATACAAATCTAAGGGATTGAGAAAAGCGTTCCCCTTCTGAAATGGTTCACCGATTGGCAAGTGGTTGATTACAAGATCGACATCGTACAGAGTGATCTGAGCGAACTGCAACGTATGCAAAAACGAAGTGAGGCGATGCCTACGCTGAGCCGTGCTACTGAAGACACTTGCGATGGCAGCTTGCAGCTTGACGAGCGTGCCGTCGTGAGAGAGAGCTTGTTGGGCAATCTTAACTTCTGCTTCCAGTTCCGTTTCCTTCACTGGGGTCTCTAAAATCACCGGGACACTTTCTGGAAGAAAGTTAGCAACTTTCTGGAATGCCAAAACCGATTCAAAACTCAACCTGTCGTGTCTGCTTTCGCTGTCAACTTCGCTAACATGCAATTGTCTTATTCGATTTCTGAATCGTTTGAGGATCAGCGTAGCCTCGGTCATCGTAGGGTCTACCTGTCTTGCGTGACCGAGATCAAAGCATAGCGAAGCAGTAGGCAATTGCACGAATATGTCTGAAAGTTCTTGTGCCGTTCTTCCCTTTTGCTTCCGTTTGTCCATGTTCTCAACAAGGAGTTGGTCGCCAAACACTCTCCACAGATTCGGATCGTGCATCGCGTCAGGATGAATAATGATCGGCCATCGTCGTTCAGCAACAGAGCGAAGGCTAGCTACTGCTTCTAGTTCCTCTTCCCGGCTCATCCGGCTTGGAGCGTGTAACGAGACGTAAACAAATGCTCGCAAATCCAATCGGTCCAGAGAACCAAGCAGAGGTGACAGTTCCGGCTGGCGCAGAGCAGAGAGTTCTACGGCATCTATAGAGGTTTTGCCGCGCACCATCGCTAGTCCGTGCTCGAAATTTCCATACGCTAGTGACCCAGTCGAGAACCCTATTGCTCGCATCAGAAAACCCCATATTTTCGAGTTAATTTGTAAAGATCGGAATTGTCGAAGAAAAGCTCTTCTAGTCCAGACTGGAAAGTACGACTGATTTCACGGGCCTCCAAGAAGAGCGAATCGGTTCGCGACTGCTCTGGCTTAACATTCTTCAGGTGATCTCTCTTCTTTGGGTCTGAGATCATTGCAAGAAAACAATCATACGAATCAAAGATTTTGTGTCCTGTCGATGCTTTGGCATAGGAGAGAGAAGCACGAGCAACTATCTCCAAAGGAGTGAACCGGACCAACGATCTCAGATATTGAAGTAGCGGAACAACTGGCTTGTCGGCCTTCTCGAGTTCCTTCGAGAGATCGGCATCCAAAGAACAACCGAAACAAACGAGGAGACCGGACGCAAAAATCAGCTTTCTCGACATGGCCAGCTTTGTAACTTTAAGACCCCATTCTTCCCCCTCGCGGGCTCGCTGCTTGCTTGCGAAATCTACGGCCATCGTTCTCCAAAATCGAACAATATCGTTCAACAGAAATCGTGGCACCTTGTAGTGTTTCTTCTGCCCTTCCTTCTCCTGCTCTTGAGTAAGATTCGCTTCTTCTTCACAAATAGCGATTCAAAACTCCCGTCAGAACCCGTCCATAGGCGTCCGTCTCCCCGCAATTGATTCCCCGCGATTCTAGGAGGAGCAGAATCCTTTGCGTCGTATTCTGATTTGTGTCGTCTTCGCCACCGATAAGATGAATCAGTCCGTGACTGAAGGTTGTATTCCCGAATACACCCGTTCGTCCGGGCTTCTTAAAACCCGCGAGAGTCAACTTTTGGCGGATAGCTTGCGCTGTGTACAGGTGATCCGAGTTGGCCTGCCCGTCAACAAGCAGCGTCCAATCTAGATCGCTCTCTTCTGTGAACTCGTCTCTTGCCAGAGAACCGAATACAACTACACTGGCGTCTCCAGACACGAAATTCATTTCGCTCAGTGATTTAGATACCTTCTCACGAGCCTCTTCTGCTTTGCGTCGTGCCTCTCGGATCGCCGGCCAATTGGATGTCAGTCTGGCGCTAAGTTCGTTGACGAAGTTTGTCTCTTCGGCAGCATCAGATCTCGGTCCGTGAGAGCCGATGTGATTGTAGCCCATCATCTTTCACGCCAGATTTCCACAGTCTCGTACAGGTCTGTGGATTACAAAGAGTTTTGCGCTCTGTTCGCAAATTGCCATAATACATCTTTCGCCTTTTGTTCACCACCATAATATGCCATAGAGCATCCCTGGGTGAACATCCGAAATGGAGCACCGAACCGTTGCCGATCCGGTGCTCAAGGTCATTAGTTGGGTCGGGTCAGGCTGCCGCAGCATGGCTGCGAATTGCCACTCCCTCCCGACGCTTCTTGTACGGCTTGCCCTGCTTCGTCACAGGTTGCCCATTCTCGAAACACCTGCCCAACTGATGTACAGACCACGCTCGACCTCTACACAGACGAAGACCTTGATGAGATGATCGCGGCTCAAGAAAAGTTCCTTGACGCGGTGGGATTCGACCGGGAACCCGTCCAATGAGGGTGTGGGTGAAATTGTGGGTAGGCTTGAGTGGAAGCACCATTCATTAACTGCTTTGGAATGAATGGCGGGGACGACGGGACTCGAACCCGCGGCCTCTGCCGTGACAGGGCAGCGTTCTAACCAACTGAACTACGTCCCCGGACTTGCGCCGAAACCAAACTGGTGGGCAGTGCAGGGCTCGAACCTGCGACCTCGTGCTTGTAAGGCACGCGCTCTAACCAGCTGAGCTAACCGCCCCCTCGCTGCTGATAGCCTTTTGCGGCACACCAGCAGCACTCGTAAACCTAAGGGGTTCTTCAGAAATAGGCTCGCCTTCGAGTATACGCGACGCTGGAAATCACGGTCAAACCTTGAGGCACAGCCGGCACAGCCCCAGGGCGCTACAATTGCGGCGTGCGCCGCCTCATTATCAATGCTGACGACTTTGGCCTCACCACGGGTGTCAATCGCGCCATTATAGAGGCGCACAGCCAGGGTGTGGTGACGTCCACCACTTTGATGGCCAATGGGCCCGCCTTTGAGGACGCGGTGCAGCAAGCCCGAAGCTCCTCTAAGCTGAGCGTCGGCTGCCACGTGGTCTTGGTTGATGGTTCTCCGATTTTGAACGGATCGCAAGTGTCTACCCTCATGGACTCTCACAGCAAAAATGGCACACGATTTCGCGACAGTCTGGGTAGTTTCGCCAAGAGCGCGCTCCTCGGCCGCTTCGAGGGGGAACAGATCGAAGCCGAAGCCACAGCTCAGATTCGTAGGCTTCAGTCTGCCGGCATCACGGTTTCGCACTTCGACACGCACAAGCACACGCATATGTTCCCCGGGGCGCTGCGGCCGTTGTTGCGAGCGGCCAAGGCTTGCGGTATCAGGGCCGTACGCAATCCTTTCACTCCCTGGTTGCCAGTCTTTGTGCCTCCACGGGCCTGGAAGCGCTGTTTGGAAATACGGGTCCTCCACAAATTGGCCGGAACTTTCCGTCGAGTCGTCCATGACCACGGCATCCTCAGCCCCGATGGCACATTCGGCATTGCCGCCACCGGCGCACTGAATCTGGAATTGCTTCAGCGTATCGTCGAACGCATTCCGGAAGGCACGTGGGAGTTCGTCTGCCATCCCGGGTACCACGACGGCGAACTCGACAAGATAAGGACACGCCTGCGCGAGTCACGCGCGGAGGAACTGAAGGTTCTGATGTCGGCGGCAGCTCGTGAAGCGCTTGCCCAGCGTGGAATTGAGCTAATCTCTTATCGTGACTTCGCTGCCCTGGTCGTGGGATAACCGTCCTGTTACGTCAAGGCTTGTCCTTAAACCACGGCCGCAGCGGTACCTAGGTAAGTTCCTGTTTGACTTACTCCTATATGATTGTATCTAAGTCTTTGCTTCATATGCGTAGTTAAAGGCCACTGCCATGGCAGAACAACGGCCGGAGCCTCGCGTCGATACGGACCTGCCGGTACGTGTCTTCGGGATGGATGCCAACGGCAAACCTCTCAACCAGCATGTACGCGCGCGGAATATCAGCAGCACCGGCGCTTTGGTTTCCGGCATCGAGCAACCGCTGAAGGTGGGCGATATCATCGGCGTCCAGCTCGAGCAGAAAAAAGCCCGCTTCCGCGTGGTGTGGGTGATGGATGCCGGCGGGATCGAGAAAAATCAGGTTGGCCTGCAACTGCAGGACGGGCAGGAATGCCCGTGGAAAGAGACCCTCGCCAAGCAAGTTCAGCCCGCGCCATCGGCGACCCCACATCCCGCCAATCGCCGGCGTCGCACCCGCCACCGAGTTGACATCAACCTGGAAATGCGCGACGAGCGCACCAATATTCCCATGCGGGTAAGCGCCACGGACATCAGCGCTAACGGTTGTTATATAGAAAGCATTCTGCCTCTGCCGGTGGGCACTAGCCTCAAAGGCACGATATGGATGGGCGAGGAGAAACTGGTCGCCAGCGTGATCGTGCGCACCTGCGATCCCGGTGTTGGCATGGGCCTTGAATTTCTGACCTTGACTACCGAGGAACAAGACCGGTTTCAGAAGCATCTCGAGAAACTGGATCCCGCTGGCATCTCCGGGCCCGACCAGCCCGGCCAAACCACTTGATCTGCCGGTCGCAAAAGCCGCGTAAAATCTGAATCTTGGAGAAATCGAGACCATCGAATCAGTGCCGGATCTGTGCAGCAACATCAGGGGTTCCAGATCCCAGGCCGCGCTCGGGATGACAAGCAGCATGATTGAGTGACAAGAAGAAGCTCGGGATGACGAGCCAATGAGAAGTGGCTCAGGGCCATGGATCCGGAGAAGCCTTCGCGATGAGAATCGGGATTACGTGCTACCCTACGTACGGCGGCAGCGGCGTGGTAGCCACGGAATTGGGCCTGGAACTGGCGCAACGCGGCCACCAGATCCATTTCATCTCTTATTCGCAACCCATCCGCCTGACCGGACCGCAGCCCAACATCCATTACCACGAAGTCGAGGTCTCGCGGTACCCGCTGTTTGACTATCCGCCCTACGACCTGGCCCTGGCTACGCGCATGGCCGAGGTTTCCGAACTCTACGACCTCGACCTGCTGCACGTTCACTACGCGATTCCCCATTCTGTGAGCGCGATGCTCGCCCGCCAGATGTTAGCGGCCAAGCCCAGAGGCCGAAGGCTGCCGTTTGTGACCACGCTCCATGGGACCGACATTACGTTGGTTGGCTTGGATCGTTCCTATCTGCCCATCACACGTTTTTCGATCGAGCAGAGCGACGGCGTTACCGCTATTTCCCAATATCTTCGCGAGCGCACCCTGCGCGAGTTCGACATTCTCAACAAGATCCAGGTCATCTACAACTTTGTGAACTGCGATATCTACTGCCGCGATGAGCAAGCGGCAGAGCGCCGCGCCGAGTTCGCCAAAGAAAACGAAAAGGTCTTGATCCATCTCTCCAATTTCCGTCCCGTCAAACGGTTGCTGGATGTGATTGAGATCTTCGATCGCGTGCACAAGAAAATTCCTTCTAGACTCCTGCTCATAGGCGACGGTCCCGACCGCTCCCAGGCGGAGTGGCTGGCAGTGCAAAAAGGCATTCACGATGACGTGATTTTTCTGGGCAAGCAGGACCGCGTAAACGAAAAGCTGCCAATGGCCGACATCATGCTCCTGCCCAGTCAGTTGGAGTCTTTCGGACTGGCGGCGCTGGAAGCGATGGCTTGCGAGGTAGTGCCGATAGCTACCCGCGTGGGTGGCGTGCCCGAGGTAGTCGAGCACGGAAAAAGTGGTTTCCTGGCTGATGTGGGAGATGTCGAAACGATGGCACGCTACGCCATCGACCTGCTGAGCGACGACGGCAAGCTTCGCGATATGGGAAAAACAGCGCGCGCCTCGGCACAGGGACGTTTCTGTGCCAGCAGAATCATTCCGGAATACGAAGGGTTTTATCGCCGCGTGCTCGGCTCGTAGAGCGCTGCCGGAATTGAGCCGGTGGTCTCCAGCACCGGCAGGCGAAGCCGGACTAGCGTGCCCTTTCCCTCGTGCGTATCGATGGTCATGCGTGCCGTACCGCCGTACAGGACTTTCAGGCGCTCGGCCACATTAGCCATGCCAATTCCCGTGCCTCCGACTCCGGTAGGCTTTTCGAGCAATTGTGCCGATCCCATGCCAACGCCATCGTCCTCGACCTCGATCATCAGAGTGGAATCATTCACCTGGCTGCGCAAGTAAATACTGCCGCCTTCCACCTTCGACGAGAGACCATGCTTGACCGAGTTCTCCACCAGCGGTTGCAGAAGCATGCTGGGCACCATGACATCGAGCGATGCGGGATCCAGAGCCTTCACAACGTGCAGCTTGTCGCGACCGAAGCGGACCACTTCGATGTCCAGATAGTCGTCGATAAATTCCATCTCGTCGCGCAGGGGAACAAACGCGTCCGTGCTGTGCAGGAGGCGACGAAAAATATTGGCCAGCTTGATGACCAACTCCCGAGCCGTGTCGGGATCAAAGCGCACCAGCGATGACACGGAATTAAGAGTGTTGAACAGGAAATGCGGGTTAATCTGGTTCTGCAGCGCCTCGATGCGAGCATTGAGCAGCAACCGCTCCTGCTCTTCCAGCTTGATCTGCATACGCACGCCGTTCCAGATTTTGAGCTCGATGCCAATTACCGTAACCGAGGTGGCATAAATTAACACCTCAATCCAGCGGTTCGGACTCTCCAGGCTGTAGGTGAGTCGAGGAAAAAACCGAAACATCTCGCTGTGCACGAAGCGCAGCGTCACTATGGTAACGAAAAACATGATCTGCCAGTCGAACAGGCGGGGCCAGGGAAAGTTGCGGCGAATCCAACGATAGATGGTCAGATCCACGAAAGGGGAAAAAGACCAGATTTCTTCCCGGTCCTCAACGAAGGTTCGCAATTGTCCGGCCACAAAACCGCACAGCACAAGAAAAGGGGGAGTGGCCAACTCTCCATGGAGCACGGCGGGGAGTGCGAGCAACGAGCCGCCGACCATCCCGCAGAAGCGCCCGCCCAACATCCCCAGCAGCAAAGTGGTCTCAAACGAAAGGTCGCCGGCCAGGAAACTGCGCTGGCTGAAGCGTATCCAGACTCCCAGCGCAAGGGGTGCCCCGATCCACAGGACGAGATAGATCTTCTGCCGGGTGCTGCGCTCCTCGCGAAACAGCAGGGATTTGAATTCCACCGAGCGCACCAGGGTGCTGGCCACGGCGGCAGCCACGCCCAGCTTGACCAGCAGGTTGATAAGAATAAGTCTCGGTTCCATGGCCCTCTGATGAGGCAAGAGTAGCACGACAGCTAGCCTCCAGAGCGTGTCAGCCCGGTCCCTGGCCATCGCGGCCGGCGTGGGATCTTGTGCCGGGCTGACGCCCGGCTCGGCTGCATAACGACGCCGGCCCAAAATGATTGTTGATTTAAAGAAGAGTCGGCCACGGATTTGCACCGATACCCTTTGTCGGGGCTGTCAATCCGAACCGGCTTCAGACGGTGAGGAATCTGCTTTTGTGGCGGGGACAGAAGAAAAGCGGATTCCTCGCTTCGCTTGATTGGATGACAAGAGGGTGGCTCGGAATGACAAGACAAAAGCTGGCATGGCCTCGGTTT
>DATEPX010000189.1:0-5082 GCA_035272945.1 Terriglobales bacterium | reverse complement strand
AATTTCTGCGCTGGGGCAGGCAGAACTTACAAGCATTCTGATCCCTATGCCTCGCCAAAACTCCGCCGGGCCGGGAAATCAATAGTTCGCACAACTTCCTCAAGCCGCCAATTTGCTATGACTGTTCCCTAGCTTAGCTAGGTGCCGCTTTCTCCTCCTCTGGTTGGGTGCTATCCTCAGGCTTTTTCGATCACGGCGAGCCTTGCTAGCCTACCTGGGGTGCTCCCCGCATCCACGACGAACTACTCATGCTCGGCTTCGATGTATTTGCCCAACCAGTCATAGCGCGGCATCAGGTCATACCGTTTCTGGATGCGAGCGACGATCCGCACTGAAAACGACTTTCCTTCTCCCGAGCGCAGGCCACGTTCGTTCAGGATTGAAGCGATCTGCTGCTAGGTGTGGTGATGCAGCGAGCGGTCGACTTCGGTCACAACTTCGGGAGGAGTCTTTCTCGCTTCCCAGGAGTTAAGGGGGCGCAGTAGTGTCAGCATTTCCGGCGTTTCGTGCTCTCGGTGCTCTCAAACACCTGGCGCAGTGTGGACTGTCGTATAGATTAGGTAAGCGTTTCGTTGCAGATGTTGGACCTGAACCTTCTCATGCATGGTGGCTGTCATGTCGTGACCTCTGGTTGAAGATTGAGAATAATTTCGGCCAACAACATTGCGATCTGGACACGCACATTGATCGGTGCTGACGTCATCGTTGTTGCCTGAGACGATGTGCTGGCTCTGACACCGCTCATTGGGGACACCAATTCGTTGGCTCAGGTCAGACCTGCCATCTTTTCCCGGAAGCCTTGGATTATGGCGAATGACAGCCGTATCTCTACCAGACAATGAGGACCGCCTGTGGAGTGTCGAGGTTCACGTCGAGGGTTTTATGGCTCTGATCGACGTAATATGCGGGCTCTCCATCCCCATTCCAGTGATCACCGGCCCAGTACACTTTTTGCACGCGAATCTTCTGCATCATGGGCCACTGGAATATTGGATCTTTGAATGCAGCATTGATGCGATAGCCGACGACTAAAAACTCGTGAGCCGCAGGATGGACGACAATCGCTTGGCCATTATTCCCGCCGCTGATCGTTACCGGAAATCCGTTTACATCTTCCGTCGCAGAAAATCTGCCACCTGGCGATCGCGACATGAATACTTTCAGCTTATCCGTTGTGGCGTAATACGAAATTTGAGGCAGCGCTTTGCGGAGCGAAGAATATGTATCACGCAGGGCGAAGGCGCCGTTGGCCAGGCTGCCATCACTCAGGATGTAGGGCTGGTCGGATTCCGGATAAGAGACCGTCAAGGCCCACGGCGCAAAGATTGGAACACCAAACTCTCCGACAGCAATGAACGCATAACGTGATGTCAGCGGAGTGGCGCCGCTGTTGATTTCCGTGACGGCCGGCAGGTTGCGGCCTACCTGATAGTGGATGAGGGGTTCGCGCAGTTCACTGACACTGGCCTCAGATTCTCGGGCGCAACTGTTGTCAGGGCGCCACTCGGCGCAGAAGTACGAATTCACACCGATAAAGGAGAGGTGAGGACAGTTCTGAAGGTACGTCTGTACATCTTCTCCGGGCGCGCCTCCCACTATCCAGTCGGCGATCTTTCCTCCAACATAGTTGTGGAAGAAAGGGATAGCGTAGATTTCCGCTCCGGCAGCGGTGATACGCCGAATCCAGTTATAGCTCAGATCCCAGGCGCTGAATGCCAAATCGTCAGTGAAGCCGTGATCCGCAAACCGTTTGTTCGAGGCAGGAGAGTGGTCGCGCCACATCTTGGGATTCTTGCGGTCCACCCCGAATATGGCTATTTCATTCTCAACCTGGATCATGACAATGGTGTGGGTCTGCGAATCGATTTGCTTGATGTGCTGCATGAATGCACGAAAGGCAGCGATTTCGCGCTCGATGATCGGCTCGTAGTCATAGGATGCAGCGTTGTGGTGGACGACAGCGTTCCCATCCACTGCCCGGGGATAGGTCGCCTCATCTTCGACGATGTACAGGGGTGCGTAAAGATCACCTGTGAGATTGGCGTAGATGGTGCCGTCTCCACTGGCATAGTGCCCGAACCAGTTCAGTACAAGCTTGAGGTGATGTCTTTCTGCGATGTCCTTGGCGTGATCGACGTAAGAGAAGTCGTAGACTCCTTTCTCAGGCTCAATCATCGACCATTTAACAGGAACTTTTAACGCATTCAGCCCCATTTTCTCTGCCACGGGGTAAAGGTAGTCGTAGGCGGTTTCGGTTTGTTTATACCTTCCGTAAATCAAGTCCCACCAGGGGATTTCGACAGCCAAGACTGTAAAGGGTTTCCCGTCGACGTAGAGATGCTGTCGTCCATTCACCGGTTCGAAGTGAGGCATGAGGTCACGGCTAAGGGGAACCTGCCAGACATCGCTGCCACCGTGCGACATTGAACCAGGAGCCTGTTGAGCCGGAGAAACGCAGGGCAGCAAAACTGAGAAAGCAAAGGCGCAGCTCCAGCGCCGCACCCGGTAAGTCCATGACGGCGTCAGAAGTCTGCTCATGGTTCAGCCACAATCACCAGATCCCATGGCTTGAGCTTCAGGGTTTGTCCCCCACTGACCGAAATGCCGGTCAGAAGGTCCGAACCCTTGCCGTATGAATAGGAAACCTGCTGCTCCTCGCCAGAGAAGTTCAGATAGTAATGCAACAACTTGCCGCGGGCGTTGCGGCCATGCCGGACCTTCACCGAACTCGGTAGGTTCTGGTCTGAGCCCGCGAGCCCAGCCCGCTTCAGAACGTCGCGGATGACTTCGCGCTGAAGCGCCTGAGTCAAAAACGTGCCTTCGTACGTCAGGGTTCCTTTGCCGTATTGATTGCGAGTGAGAGCGGGGAAATGCCAGTAAGGGTCGTCAAACGAGGCGACCACTTCGGCGGTGTCGGGTACTAAAAATTCCTCCCAAACGGCTCCTTGATTCTGTTCACCGACTCCATATGGGTCCGGCGTCAGCCGTTCGGGCTGGGCAAGATTGGTGAATTCCTGATAATGAAATCCGGCTGCGGCCCGCAAAGGCCCCGGCGCCATGACGTCGCGAACGGTTGAGTATTCATTCGTGAACCCACTCTTGAAACCCATGACCGCCTGGCCGCCACTCCTCACGTAATCGGAGATTTGCTGCAGGATCCGGTCCGACGCGCTGTACAGCGGGGGAACCAACAGGACCTTATAGGAAGAGAGATTCGGGTCCCCGGCCTGCACGAAGTCCGGCTCTACATTCAGATCATAGAGTGCACCGTACATTTGCCTGAGAACGGTCATGTAATTCACGTGATCGCCGACCGGCATGTAATCCATTGCCTGGGCAGAATCCGCACTGAAAAGAATGGCAACTTTATTGTCTTTCTTGAGATCCACCAATTCCGGCCCCAGCTTTTTCAGTTCTACGGCGACTTGTGAGACTTCGGCATAAGTGCGATTGGGCTCCAGATCGTGCGACAGAACTCCTTTCCAGTACGTCTCCTGTCCGTAATGGAGAGAGTGCCAATGCCAGTATTCGACCATGTTTGCACCCGCAGCCAAATGCGTGTAGACAACCAGGCGCAGCTGGCCGGGATACTGCGGATACTGCGTGCGGGAATCCCATCCAATGGTCTGCGCATTGGTTTCCGTGACTAGGTAATTCGTGTGCTTCAGCGAGCGTGCCAGATCGCCGGAGAACCAGATGCTCCGTCCCTCGAGCCTTTTCTGGGTCTCGAAATAAGGATTCTCCGCAACGATGTTGAGATTGGCCGCAATCGCCCACTGATCGATATTGGTGTGTGCTCCGCCGCTGAAATCCTGGGTAACGAACTGGTCGGGACGCTTGTATTCATTGACAATTTTCGCCTGCCAGGCGAGGTAGTCAGTAACCACATCGTGCTGGAAGTTTTCCCATTCCAGCTTGTATCCCGGGTTCAGAATGCCGTTGCGCGGAGGCAGGTCCTCCCAGCTTTCTACGAGCTGTCCCCAGTAAACCAGGCCCCACGCCTTGTTCATCGCCTCCGGCGTCTTGAACTTTTGCTTCAAGCGTTTGAGAAACGCGCTGTTCATGTAAGGAGTTGCAGCCCCGGTAGGAGCCGTCTCATTGTCGATCTGGTATCCGATTACCGCAGGATGATCCCTGAAGTGGCTGACGATCTCGCGAACGACCCGCTCGGCATGCTGCCTGAAGTAGGGATTGAGAAAATCATAGTTCTGGCGCGTCCCGTAGTAGCCAGGTGTTTCTTGAGGAGGGTAAGTTGGTGAATAAGGATCCGCGAGCGGGGGCGCTGTGCCGTTGTGCGCAACCAGAATCTCGGGATGTTCTTTATAGAGCCATGTAGGGATGGAATACGTCGGCGTTCCGAGGATCACCTTGATTCCAGCGGCATGCAAACGGTCCAGAACGCGCTGCATCCAGGCAAATTGGAAGTCGCCGTCACGCGGCTCCCAACTGCTCCACGTAGATTCGCCCACGCGAACCACCGTAATCCTGGCCTTCTGCATCAATTCCACGTCTTTATCGAGCCGCTCATAGGGCATGTATTCGGGGTAATAGGCCACGCCATACAGGACTGTTTCCATTTTGTCCGGAGCGAAAGTAGACGAGCTCTGTGGTGGTGCAGAGCTCGACCCTGCCTTGCTCTGAGCCAAAGCAGCCGTGGCTATCATGATCAGAGAGGAAAAGAGCCAATAAACAACAAGCGAACGATAGAGTGGGATCATTGGCCTCCTGGAGTCGCAGGAGCCACTCAAAGCAGAGCGGCTCCCGTTAATACGTTTAACTTAGTTTAGAAATAGAGGTGAAGTCCGACCTGGATAACGCGGTTAGGAAGAGATGAAGTGCTTCCGATGGTACCGAACCCCGTGGCACGTTTGCCTGGAGACTCGGGGTGGTAGCCCGTAGTCGGATCAGAATTCGGCTCGGCAAACTGGGGATGATTGGGCAGGTTAAAGAAATCTGCCGAAACGGTCAGCCGCGTCTGCTCGCCCATGGGGATCCTGAAATCCTTCTGCAGCGAGAAATCCAGGTTGTCGACGCCGGGATTGCGGATGTTGGAAAAGAAACGCGGCGCATCGCCAAAGGCCT
>DATEPX010000188.1:0-3595 GCA_035272945.1 Terriglobales bacterium | reverse complement strand
CCAGGCGCCGGGTACTTGGAGATTTTTGCACGACGACTACTTACAGACCCTGCTGGAATGGGGCTGGCTCGGAAGCAGCCTGTGGGCGTTGCTCTTTTTCGGAGGAATCACAGTCGGGATTCGCAGTTATAACAAGCACGCCAGGCGAGACTGGACGCCGCGACGACGCGTACTGGAGGCCTTGGTGATGATTGCACTTTTAGGAGTAGCGTTGCACGCGCTGGTTGATTTTCCGCTTCAGATCGAATCGATCCAGCTATACGTGGCAACTTATTTAGGCCTTTGCTGGGGAAGCACTCTGTGGCAGGAGCGGCGGGTTAGCAGCCAAAGCGCACAATTTGGTCGTGAGAATCAGAGCTCCAAGACCAACTGACGTGATCGCTCGCGATTAACGAGCCGTTTCAAACTCTCGATTTCGTAAGTCAACCGCCGGCTGCTGTTACCTATATCTGCGGGAGAGACGCGTGCGGTTGTAAACTTTTAGGAGAATCACGCTCCTGAGCGTTGAGCATCGATCTTCGCCTAGGCCCCGTTATCTTCTTTGTGAGGTTTCGACTCCCTACCGTAGCTGCGATGATAGCTGCGAGAATATGCTCCTTCGTCTTTGCCGTAACCGTGCGAAGCGTAATAGTAATAATACCCAACGCCACGGCTCCGCCGCAATCGGTTCAATACGAGACCAGCCGGGCGAATTCCTGACTTTGCCAGCAGGGTAATTGCGCGGCGGACTGCCGGACGCGGTGTCTTTGCCGCTCGAATAACGATGCACACCGTCTGAACGTGTGGAGTCATCAGCAGAGTGTCGCTGACGGCGAGGATCGGTGCACTATCGATGACCACGCGGTCAAAAAGCTTTGCAGCCTCATTAATCAGCTGGCCAAAGAATGGGCCGGCGAGAATCTCCGCCGGATTCGGCGCCCGTCGTCCACCAGCAAGGACGAAGAGCTGACCGCCCGTCGCGGTGAGAATGTTGCCAGTCACTGCAATGTTCTCATCGACGAACTGAAACTCTCCTGCGGGAATCTCGCGCGCTGCCGATGCTATGTCGGCTTCACCCACCAGACAATCCGTCACTCCAGGCGCGGTATTTTCCTCTGAATCATTTTTGATGTTGGCCTCCGGGAAACGGAAAATCTTGTGCATGTTTGGGCGGCGCAAGTCGCCGTCGATGAGAAGGACACGGTAGCCCTGCTGGGCCAGTGCGAGCGAATAATTGGCGCTGGTGAAACTCTTTCCTTCGTTAGGTACCGCGCTGGTAAATATCGAAACCTTGCGCTCGGCTTCTGGGCCCAAAAGAGAGAGCGCAGCACGCAAATTGCGGAACGCTTCGGCGGCGGGGCTTTCAGGCGTTTCCACCACGACGCGGTAATTCGAACTTCCAAAAGCTCTGCTCCGCCGTTTTATCCGGCTGACGGGGCCTTCATCGGTAGTGTCGGGAACAGCTGCAAAAACAGGCAGTCCCAGTGTCGTTTCTGCCTGGTCCACAGTTTTAATCGAGCGATCCAGCGCATCGGCGCCAAAAACAAAGGCTAGTCCAACAGCGAGGCCCGCAAGGAAACCCAGAGCCATCGTTCTTGTAGGGCGGGGACTAACAGGTGAGTTCGGAAGCGGTGAATGCTCAATCACACTCACTGCATTGGTCTTCACGTCTTTTGTTAAACTGGTCTCTTTAATCTGGCGAAGGACGCTTTCGTAGAGTGCACGATCGGTTTCGGCTTGCCGGGCCAACTCCTGATAACCGATCGCTGTGCGGTTGAGATTGACCGCGACGCCCTGCTGGTCTTGCAACGCTTGTTGCAGGCTGACTTCTGTGGCCTTGTTCTGTTCGATGGCATTACGCAGGATTGCAGGCTGGGCCATGACGGCTTGCCGGAGCTTCTCTTTGGCTTGAGCCAGCGAAGCGCGGGCGGCAATCATTTTGGGATGTTTGTCCTTGTATCGTAGTGCGTAAGTCGTGATCCCCGCTTCCACTCTTGTAACCTCGCGTCGAGCTTCTGTTACCAGTCCGGCCGCGGAGATACTCGGGATCGCAAGCAACGCGTCGATGTTGTCGCCAGCCTGGTCAATTTGCTGGAGCTCGCCTTCCAGGCGAATTCGATCGGCCTTGGCGGCCGTCAGCTTATTGTTTAGCTCTTGCAGTTTGTCCTCGACCAAACCACCCCGAGGCCCGCCAGCGCCAGCGCCAGATCCCTGCTGTGAGCCCGTCGCTGCTGTGCCACCGCCAAGTTGCAACGCATCCGGGTTTTTCGCCTTGTATTCGGCGACGGCCGCCTCACTTTTTTGCAGGTTCCTCTTCAATCGTTCTTCCTCTTCCAGCAAATAACGCAACGCCTCCTCGCTAAGCGAAGCGCGTCGCTCGATCGAGTTGCGGATGTACTCCCGCCCGATGCCCTCGGCCAGGCGCTGTGCCATGGCCGGATCACGGTGCGTCACGTACAAATCGATCAGGCGCGTCCCGCGGCGGATCGCCGGCTTCACCATGCCGGCCATTGCTCGACCCAATGCTTCTTCGAGTGGCGTAAATGTCGTAACGCCACCAGCGTTCTGAGTCTTATTGCCAGCCGGCGACGGATCGGCGCGCTGCGTCGGGCTGGAGGCCTTATCCGTGGCGAGACTCTGGCCCAGAAGCGCGCGTCCACCGTCTTCCGCCAGGCCTTCGGAGCGTACGACTCGGGAAAGAAGGGTTTGGTTAGTCAGATTTTGCTCGATGGTTCGCAGCGCCTCCTGGCTGGCGAGAAACATGGAGCGCATGCGCGTGGTGGAATCGTCCGTGGCGAGAACGCTCGGTTCCTGAAACTCCACTTCGAGAACTGTATGTCCCTGGTAAAGCTTCGGCGTCCGCGCGAGGTAACCCAGCGCGAGAAACAGGCCAGCCAGAACACAGATCGCGACGATCCAAATGCGCTCGACGAAAGAATGCCAGAAGCGCCGAAAATCGACTCTCTGTAGTCCCTCGGCGTATTGCCCGGCCAGAGGCGCGACCGGTTTCTCGGAATTTGAGGGACCGGTCGTTCCGGTAACGGATTGCGCAGGATCAATCACGGCAAATTATCGGCTGGAAGCATACACCAAGAAGTGCGCTCGAAAAGGCGAAGGCGCAAAAACTTTTCAGTTAAAAAATGCTTTCCCCGACGGTGATGGTATCGCCCGGCTCGACGAGAAAACCTCCGCCGCTTCCCTTGGTGAAGCGCTTTGCATTGACCTTGAAAACCTGGTCGCCACTCCCATTATGTCGTCGCACGGTGATTCGTTCTGGCGCAGCGATGCGCGTATATCCGCCGGCCAAGGCGACCGCTTCCAATAGATCGATACCGCCCGGACTACTCTCGGGCATTTCGTAGCTACCGGGCCGATTTACCTGGCCCAAAATCGAGAAACGCCGCTTCGCGTAGCTGAGGAGCATCACATTGACTCTTGGGTTTACAAGGTAATCGCGGCCGTACAAGTCTGTGAGTTTTGAAGCTGCCTGGGTCAGGGTCAGTCCCGCTAGATGGATCGAGCCCAGCAATGGCACGCTCAAGTTGCCTTCGGGGTTCAATCTTCCGTTTGTGCGCAGGTCATCTTCGCCGAAAACCTCGACCGACACCTGGTCGTT
>DATEPX010000187.1:0-40955 GCA_035272945.1 Terriglobales bacterium | reverse complement strand
GCGCGCCAAGATTGGCCGAAGGTGTGTAGCGCATGACTACCGGTGCGGATACCGTGTCTCCGGTCAGGGGATTGTTGGGCATGACAACGAGGCCATTGAAGCCGTCGGTTACGTTCCAGGCGCGGGCGACTAAGGCCTGCACGAAAGTATGGTCGGTCTCATACAAATCGAACACGCCACCGGCCAGGTGGACGTCCTTCAGACGGTCGGCGGGAGTCTTCAGCAGATTGCCGTTGCCGAAGCCGGAGGAGTAGCCCAGTCCGTAGCAGGCACGCAGTGTCATCTTGTCAGTGACGTGATAGCCGACGGTCATGCCATCGTACTGAAAGTCAAATAGCGCACCCGAGGGTGTGCCGCCACGGGGTTCGTCATCACGGAAGTTGAGTGGCGGACCTCCAACGGCAGGCCGGCGGCCAATCGAGAGATACAACTTCGATCCGCCGATGTTGTTCCAGTTGAAGAAAACACGCTCGACGCGCACCTGGTCGGAGTTGGGAACACCGGCCGTCGTGCCGTCGATATTGAGACTGTTGGGTTGACCGTTGAAGACTTGCACTCCGGTGCCATCGCCGAACACTTTGTACATGCTGAGGCGAGCGCCGAAGCTGATGTTGTCGGCGACTTTCGTCTCAAACTTCAGCCGCAAGCGGTTGGTGAGCAAAGTGTCGGTATTCGCGGAGTAGGCATTTTTGTATACGCCCGTAACCTGTTGCAGGTACGACATCAGCATCTGCTGCATCTGCGGCGAGAACTGGCCAATGGACTGTTTCAGTCCTCCGAAGGTCAAGTTGTTGCTGAAGAACTGGTACTGGCCGTAGTTCTGTTGCAACTGTTGACCGACGAACCCAGCGAACTGGTTCGGAGTCATCTGCTGGAGCATGCTCGGATCGAACGTCATGCCCAGCCCGCCCTGTGACGTAGGCGCGAACAGCCACAAGGTCTTCACTGTCAGGTTTTGCAATTGCATGCCGTCGTAATGGCCGGGAACGTTGCCCACGATGGTGTGGGCCTCGAAGCGATAGTCGCCGCCCCACTCCAGGCGGTCGCGAAGAGACTTCCTCTCGGTTTCGAGGACGCGGTCATTCAGATCGCGAACGCTGGTTTGCAGGTCGGCGGTGGAGGCGGTCTCTTCTTTCTTTTCGGCCGGCTGCGCGGCGGTTGGTTGTGCCGTCTTCTGCTGCGCATCGAGGCGCTGTTCGAGCGCGTTGACGGTTTTCTTGAGTTGATCGATCTCCTGCTGTAGCTGTGCGGCATCGTCTGTCGCTGGTGACGGCGACTGTGCCCAGAGCCCCGCGGTCAGCAGGAACATCCATACTGCCAATAGGAGCTTTCGCATAAAAGAGTTCCTCTCGACTATGAAATCGCGGCCTGCATGATGGACCTGCGGGGCCGGGCCACTCCGGTATTCCCATCTTCAAAGTACCGGAGAAGGACACTTCAATCGTGGCAGTCGCCGGGGCTTGTGTGCGGTGATCCCGGTCACAGAGCATTGTAATTAGTTAAGCAACTTCGCAAGTTATAAATCACGCAATCATGTGTTGCAGGTCACAGTCTGATACGGCGGCACCATTCTATGCTGACAATAGTTGCGAAACATCGAAACCGATAGCGGAGGTCGTGTCATGGCAAGGTTCCACAAAGCGCTGTTGATCTTTTCGGCCCTCATCATCGTCTGTGGGCTGTTTTCCGTTGCGCGTGCCGCTCAAAAGGGGAGCGAGAACAAAGGACGTTACTATTTCCGCCAGACCTGCAAGGAATGCCACACCAAGGGCGCAGGGGGAGGAGAAATCACTCCCCTGAACAAAACCATGGCGCAGTGGCGCGCCTACTTTGCCAAGGGTACCCATAACCACGGGAAAGAGCCCCTGGGCAAGTATCTGCCTGCGGACCAATTGCTGGATGCCTCGACTTTCCTGGTCCAGCACGCAGCCGATTCGCCTCAGCCCGAAACCTGCGGCAAGTAAGCAGAACACGGGTCGTCGAAAATGGTGTCTTGTTCTCGGCAGCAGAAGAGGGCCAGGCAGAAGGTGAACCAACGGTTTCACCTTCTCAGACGTTGGCCTGGGGAAGCGAGGTGCTTATGGATCGCCGGAAGTTTCTGAAGTTCTCGGTGGGAGGCGCCGCAGGCGCAGCGATTGGAGCTTCGCTCGCTTATGTGAAGCCGTTCGGCCATGCGCCAGAAAAGGAAGGGCAGCGAGTCGAGATACCCACCACGTGTGAGATGTGCGTGAACAAGTGCTCCCTGATTGCGGTGGTGGAAAACGGAGTCATTCATAAACTTAATCCCAATCCTGAAAACCCGAAGTCCAGGGGCATGCTCTGCGCCCGGGGCAACGCCGGGTTGCAGCAGGTGTACGATTCGGCACGTCTGAAGCGTCCGTTAATCCGGGCTGGGAACCGCGGAGAGGGGAACTGGCGTCCGGCTTCATGGGACGAGGCTTTCGACTTTACCGCCAAGAAGCTTTCGGAAACCAAGGACAAATATGGCCCCCAAGGGACACTATGGTCTTCCACCGAGAGCTTCCAGGAAGTCTTCTTCCGGAACCTGGGCGCGGCCTTTGGATCTCCCAACCAGGTTCGGCATCCCTCGCTCTGCCTCGCCTCGGTGAATCTGGCATATTCGCTCACTTTCGGGACGGTCCCATCGTTCGATTTGCTGAACTCGAAATACATCATCATGTCAGGCGCGAACCGGCTGGAATCGTTCATCACGCCAGACACGATGGACCTGATCGAATCGGCCGAATACCGCAAGGCCAAACTCATTTATCTGGACCCGCGTTTTACGGTAACCGCTTCCAAGGCCGACGAGTGGTATCCCATACGGCCTGGAACCGACCTCGCCTTCATCCTGGCCATGCTGAATGTAATCGTGGACGAGAACCGTTACGACAAGGAGTTTGTGGCCAACTACACGGTGGGCTTCGATAAGCTGGTCGAACATGTTAAACCTTTAACTCCCGACTGGGCGGAAAAGGAAACCGAGATTCCGGCGAAGGACATTACGCGCATCGCGCGCGAGTTTTCTGACGCTGCGCCCCGTGCCGTGTATTACGCCGGGCGCCGTTCGTCCTGGTACCGGGAAGACTTTCACATGCGGCGTGCGCAAGCCATTCTCAACGCGATTGTGGGCAGCTGGGACCGCGAGGGCGGGATGGTGCCAAACGGAAAGATCGCGCTGGGCGAATATCTGTTTCTTCCCTGGGACGATCCCGTGGCGCCACGCGTCGACGAGATGGACAAGAATTTCCCGCTCGCAGCCAAGGGCGACGGCGCATATCTCAAGTTGCGGGAGAACGTGATTGCCGGCACACCGTACCCCGTGAAGGCGTGGATGGTCCACAAGCAGGACCCGATGAACGCTCTGCCCAACCAGGCGCGCACGCTTGAGATGCTGCAGCAGATGGATTTCGTTGGAGTGATTGACATCCAGATGAGCGACACTGCCTGGTATGCCGATGTCGTATTTCCCGAGTCGACTTATCTGGAACGCACCGATCCGGTTGAAGTGTTGTCGGGAATTACGCCAGTCGTTGTGTATCGTCAGCAGGTAGTTAAACCCGTCCACGACACCAAAACCACCCTCGAGATCGCGCAAGGTCTGGCGAAACGGCTTGGGCTGTCCCAGTACTTCGACTACACATTGGATCAGTGGATCGCGGCCCAGGTCAAGGAATTACCTCTCGAGGCGCCGCTCGAGTATCTGAAGAAGCACGGCGTTTATGTACCGCGAGATTTCCCAAAGTACGGCTCCACGCTCAACGCGGAGCATCGCTTCGTGACCAAGTCGGGCAAGATCGAGCTTTTCTCGGAGCGGTTGCAGGAAGCAAACTATGACGCGCTGCCAGTCTACCAAGCTCCAGCCCAGCCGCCGCCGGGCAAGTTCCGGATCATTACCGGCCGCCGCGCATACTTCACGCATGCCAACAGCACCAACAATGCCTGGCTGAACCAGTTTGCCCCGGCGAACAGCCTATGGCTGAATCAATCCGCAGCTGACAACCTGGGGATTGCTGATGGGGATCGCGTCGAAGTGGCGAGCACGGTGGGTGCGGTTCGGCTCCAGGCGAAAGTCACGCAGGCAATCCGTCCCGACTGCGTGTTCATGCTGCATGGCTATGGCAAGAAATCCAAGTGGCAGCGCCTGGTTGCGGGAACCGGCGGCTGCGATACCGAACTGCTGGAAACCGCGTGGGACAAGGTCTCCGGTAACGCATCCCTGCACGAGACATTCGTCTCGGTAAGAAAGGTTTAATCCATGCCAGCCCGCCCAAAACGTTATGCGATGGTGGTGGACTCGAAGAAGTGCATCAACTGCAAAGCCTGTGTGGTGGCGTGCCGCGCGGAGAATTCCGTTCCGCTCGCTTACAGCCGCAACTGGTTGAACGAGGAAACCCGCGGGGTCTGGCCCAAGCTGATGGCAGCGTCTCACCCCGAACAATGTCATCAGTGCGATCATCCGGCGTGTGTGCGGGTGTGCCCGACCGGCGCTTCCCATCATCGGCCGGACGGCATTGTGGTCGTCAACGAAGCAGACTGCGTCGGTTGCCGGTACTGCATGATCGCCTGTCCCTACAACGCGCGCTTCTTCCGCGAGGACAAGGGGGTGGTCGAGAAATGCGATTTCTGTGTGAAGCGTCTCGATCGCGGACAACTTCCCGCATGCGTTGAGACCTGCCCCAGTAAGGTCCGCGTTTTCGGCGACCTGAACGATCCCGAAAGCAAGCTCGCCGAACTGCTCAACAACCGCGAGTATCGCGTGAAGAAACCGGAAGCCGGCACCGGCCCGCAAATCTATTACCTGATCTGAGGAGAGGCGAAGATGAAAACGATGGAATGGGGGTTCCTGATCGTGAATTACCTCTTCCTGGGAGGGCTGTCCGCGGGCTTATTCTTCGTTTCGGCCCTGGCCACCTTCCTCTACAAGATTGACGAGCCATCGCCTTATACCCGCATCGCCCGCCTCGGTGCTTTGCTGGCGCCCTGGCCGGTGATGATTGGCTGCGTCCTGCTGATCTTCGATCTGGGCCGCTGGTACCGGTTCTACAAGTTGTTCTTGCACCTGCGGCTGGTCAGTCCGATGTCCATCGGTTCCTGGCTACTGATACTGTTTACCCTGGTGTCGCTCGTGAACTGCTATGCCTGGTTGACGGAGAATCAGCGGAGTACTTTGTTTGCGAAGCTTCCGCGGGGGTTGGCATTCTTCTCGAAGTTCAATTACGACATCGACCACTGGCGGCGCCGGCTGGCATTGGCCGGTCTGCCTACCAGCGTAGGAGTCGGTATTTACACCGGCGTGTTGTTGGGAGCGGTTCAGTCGCGCCCATTCTGGAACACAAATCTGGTGGCGCAGTTATTCCTGTTTTCGGCCTTCTCCACTGGGTGTGCGGCACTCATTCTGGGATTATCGGGCCGGGAAACGTCGGCCCAGGAATTGAGATTGCTGTACGGCCTCGACATCTGTTTCATGGTCCTGGAATTTTTCATCGTGCTGCCTTACCTGATTCACGGAGAGCTTTCCGTCCAGGCGGTGCAGGATTCCCTGAAACTCGTTCTGGGCGGGCCGTTCACCATCTTGTTCTGGGTGTTTTTCCTGGGGCTGGGCCTGCTTACGCCTCTGGTAATTGAACTCCGCGAACTGGTTCCGGTGATCGTCTCGAATCGTGAATTCCATTACAACCGGCTTCTTGCGGCCAGTACCGCGCTGCTTATTTTGGGCGGCGGTTTCCTGCTGCGCTACATTTTCGTTTTCGCAGGACAGATGAGCGCGATGCAGTAGACCGAGCCGCAATACGTAAAAACGAGGTGTCTATGAACGGGAACGGCACAAAGCAGAGACTGGAAGAAGAACTCTACGAGCGGCAGGTCGGCATTTGTAAAGCGTTCGCGAACCCCACACGGCTGAGGATCCTCGATCTGGTCGCCCGGCGTGACTATCCCGCCTCGGAACTGCTGAAACAACTCTCGATCTCCAAGGCCAACTTGTCACAGCATCTGGCGATTCTCAAAGCCGCCGGTGTAGTCGCCACGCATCGCAACGGAACACGGGTCCATTGCCATCTCGCGATCCCCGAGGTCAAGAAAGCCTGTGCTTTGATTCGTAACGTGCTTCGCGCGCAGATCCGAAACGGCCGGCGGCTGGTGTAGCCGCTGCCGCAACGGATGTAGCGGGGGAGGAAGTCCTTTCACCCTACCCGCGTCAGGATGTTCTTCCAGCCTGCGAATGACGCGAGCAAGACCGTCTCGCACAACGGCAAGCTCATTCCTCAACCCCTGAGGCATGACTACAGGATCGTATCGGGCACCCGGAGCCGACTGCGTTAGTGCGTCTTCAAGATCACAACAAGCACTGATTAACTTCGCGAGAATTCGCTGCCTGTCACCGGCGTAGATCATGATTCAGGCTCTCTGGCCGGCGATCATCTTCTAGTGATCAGCGGCTTACGTGCGATCAGCACTTATGTCGAGCTACTGTCTGTCCCTTCAATGCTGCTAGCAGGGTAGAATGTCCCTGGGTCCTCATTCTGCGTTCGGTATCTCTTATAAAGGTCTCATAAAGGAAAAACTCCTCGCACTGGAGGGGTGTTCAGAGTGGCCACATTACGTCCTCTACCTACTCGGGTAGTGGTTCATCGAGTTGCGAGCGGGACTGTGCTGCAAAAAGGCATATCCGCCCGACGAGATCGCAGTGCGCTTCCATCACCGGCTAGTGCAGATTCATCCCGTGCTCGAACGCTACATGGGCCCCAGCTGGCTCGCGGCCTTCCGCCGCTTTCACAGGCTGGATTGAAGTTCTTGGCGCACACTTCAGGTCCTCGACCTTCACCGACTGTATACAGAGCAGCACCACACAACGCTTTGCTGGCTTTCTTGGCGCACCCGACCAAAGAAGCGCCGCTAAAACGAGGAAGCTAACTGATCGCCAGAAGGCAAGTGAAGACCGAGGAAATATTTCCGGGGGCCGCCGACAGGCCTTTACTACAACCTTCGAAGCGCAGGGGGAAACAGGAACGCCAGGGAGTAGGCACCTGAGCCGCAGATCATGAGTGCCAGCGCAATGAGGAGTTGAGTCAACGCATATTCGAACCCGCCCTTGCTGATGTCAAACCCATGCGGAAGGTGCACGAGAAAGATTGCTCCGAGCATCACCACCAGGATGCACGCGGCGCCAATGCGAATGAAGACACCGCTCAACACCGCCAATCCCCCGCAAACCTGCGCCAGTCCCACCAGATAACCGATGAGAGATGGCATGTGCATGAAGGCAGAGAACTGCCGCGGCCCGGGTCCGCCGAACGCGCCAAAGAGGATGGCGCTGCCGTGGTAAAAGAATGCCGCTGCGCTCGCGATACGAATGAGAAGCAGTGTGGCGTTCACCTGACGTGGCGTTGGTGTCTCGGCTTGCACATCCGGTGCTGCTGAAGAAGTGGAGCTCATAAAAATCCTTTCCTAAAATCTTGGCTTCCAAATTCTCGCAGCATTGTATCGCCGAAGTCCGCGGATAGATCGTGCAGGTTTCTCGACGGAAGCAAGTAATCACTACTTCCTCTTGTGTTCAGCGTACTCCTTGGGACCTGAATTTCGGGGCTTTCCCAGACCTCTCGTGAATTTCTGTTACCGCAGCTCCTTGGCCTGCGCCAGCATCTCGTCGGCGCGCGCTCGCACGCGAACGTCCTCGGTGAAGTTGACCCACCGCACTACCCTAGAGGAGTCCACCAGGAACTCGGCCGGCCGGGCGACGTCGCGCCCCTCCGGTCCGGCGCCTACATGGAGCAAGTCATAACGACGAATCACTTCAGCTTTTGGATCGGAAAGAACAGTAAAGCTGTAACCTGCCTTCTTGCAGAGATCGCGCGAGACCTCTGGCGGATCAACGCTGATCGCAACCGGTCGGACACCGGCTGTCTTAAACTCCGCTAGTCGCTTCTCGACACCTCGCAACTCGAGGTTGCAATAGGGTCACCAGTATCCGCGGTAAAAAATGAGCAGCACCGCCTTGGGCGCGGTGGCTTGCGGATCGTCGGCTGCAGGCGCGAAGAGCTGGTCAAACGAAATCCGCCGTCCGCTGGTGTCAGCAAGCGTAAAGTCAAGCACCCGCTGACCCACTCTCGGCGCAGCTGCCGATGTTGGCAGGGCCCGCGCGTGGAAGAACGTAATCAGTACCAAGCTCACCAAAAACAGAGAAACTGCGGCGACGATTGAGCTGAGAATTTTGCCACGACCGACACGTGGTCTTTGGAAAACCCGCTTGATCCCCCGGGCAAGAAAAATCAGTGCAGAGACGGCCAGCAATAGGCTCAACCACGGTATGGCTTGCTGCACGGGAGGATTGACCAAAAAAACAACATTGCAAAGCATTGCAGCGAGGGCGAGCAGCAAGCTCCACCATGCATCCAGGCTCCGGCGGCTTTCAACGGCGTCAGGCATGACAGGAGGCAGCGAGTGCGACTCTTCCGATTGGCGCTCTTGGGGCATTTTGCACCATTTCCTGTGCGCTAGGGGCAAACCGACCAGCGCTCAGAACCGGTAAGCGATCTCAAGATAAGTGAACCCGCCTTTGCGCCCATGAGGACGCTGGGTCTCGGCGCCTTTGCCCGACATGACTCCAATGTAGTAGCACAGGCCCAGCCGGGATGTCACCTGATAATCAGCGCTGAAATCTACGTAGTTGCCCAGTCCCTTGTGCCCGTTGTCGGGGAGCGCGTCGTAGCCGAAGCTGGTGTTCTGGAATGCCCCCGTACCCAGGTACCACAGATCGTTGGCCGAATGCAGCTTGACCTTATGCACTTCGCTACGCAATTGCAATTTCCGCGTGGGTTGCACAATCACCTGGCCGGTATAGTCCTCGCTATTCTGCAGAGTGTAGAACGGCAACCTTGCATACTTTTGCTCGGTCGTCAGCGGCTGAAAGAAAGTGGTGTGTCGGCCGTCATTCGGATTGCCGTCGCCGCTGGCAAAGAACGCACCTGCCCGCAACCAGGGATGAATCCATGGAATCGGCGGTCGCCATCCCATTTCCACCGTTCCGGAATTGGCGCGATGATTTAGCGTCCCCCAGTGCCCGATCTGCTGTGCGCCCCAGACCAGCAAATCCCATTTCCCGAGGCGCCAGATGGGCGTGACGATCGCGTAGCTCACTCCGAAAGTCCCAATCCTGATATTGCGAGCGTCCGCCTCGCGCGCTGCGAGCGGCCGGTTATCAATCTTCAGTACGTTGCGGCCATCGTGGTAGCCAAGAGCAAAAACACGCAGTTGCGAATCGGTATGGGGCGTGGGAAATTCGCGTGTGTAGGCGCCATAAATAATGTCGACATCCATCTCGCCCATGCCATCCGCCTGCCATACGCCGCGGGTAGCACGCCCGGTCATAAACGTCAGATTCGTGACCGCTCCGACATCGCTGGAAAAATGCAGGCCGTCGAAACTGCGCCCGATATCGGTCCAGTAAGCATCGCCAACGAGGCGATGGGAAACCCGTTGGCGCGTGAGCCAGGCCAGGTCAGGAGTGCTCGGCCCCCTTTCTTCTCCATCGGAGAACTCAAACCGCCCCAGCCGCAAGGTACTGTGATTGTTGTCGATCCCCCGGATAGAAACAAACGCCTGTTTTAGGAAAATTCCGGCGACAGTTTCCTGATTGCCATTGGCGGAGAAGTAGGTGCCTCCCAGCCCCAGCGGGATAGTTGTTCCGGGTACGAAGGCGTCGTTGGGAAGACCGTAAAGAGCCGGCTGTGCCAATTCGATTTTCCAGCCGAACTTGCTCTTTTGCTGGGAAAGACCCAGTCGGAGCAGCGAGTTGCCGAATGCATAGCGAGACCGCGTATCTCCGACAAACCAATTCCAGCCCTGGCCTCGCCCGCGCAGTTCCCCGTCAAGCGTCAAGGACCCAATCCGGATCGGCTTCGGTTGAGCCGAGGAGGCATTTGCATCGTCCTCAGCAGCCTGGGCGGTCGCTGGAGAGCTCAACCACAGAAATGAGAATAAGATGAGCGCAGCACAGGCGAGCGGCGTACATAGCATCCAGACCTTCCTGTACTCCGCAGGAAACATGCCGCGCTCCTCACCGCATCAATCTGAATGCACAGCTCAACCACTAGATTCGCGAGCAGCTACTCCGGTTGCAGGATATCGACCCGAACGACCGTTTCAGTACTTCGAGTTTGTGCCGCTCTTCTCAAGTGCCTCGTTGGCCTTGGCGGTAATCTGGTTGCGCACGTCCCACAACTCTTTATAAAAGAGATGTTCCATGCGTTGATGCAGCACTTCAACGGGAGTTCCCATCGTGCCCACAACTCCGCCCCCTATGATGCGTTGCGCCAGCTTGAGATGATGGAAGCGGAACAGGTGAATGCGCTCATCATAGTCCAGCAGACACTCGGCCACTTCGTGCAGCGCAAAAAACTCGGCATGCCGCCGGTACAGATCGTCTACGCTGAGGTGAGCCTGCTGAAGCTGGTGGTGGAATGCCTGCCCCAGCCGGGGACCGATATGCAGGAGCGCCAGGAAACCCGGCGAATCCAGCCCGCTGCCATGACCGAGTCCGGCGCGAATGACGTGATAGTCATAGGGGGTGATGGTCTCCAGCACATGGAGCAGGCCAATCGGATAGTCCAGCTCCATATTGGCGCGGCGGATCAGCCGCGCGGCATTCGGAAAGTCGCCTTGCTCGATATGCTCGAGCGCCCGCTCCAGTTCGAAAGCCGCTCCCTTCAACAGCAATTCCGAACTCTGGTGCACGACCTGAAACGTGAGCTCATCGTTGTGCAGAAGCTCTTCTGGACGCTTCTGCAAACTGAGCAGGTCATCCGTCCGCAGATAGCGTTCGTAATCGGAAGCGCCCTTGCCTGGCAATATTGGCTTACGCAAGTCTTCCGCATTACTCATGGAATCTGCGCGATCCTTTCATCCAGTCCTGGCACCGCGTATTTCACAGTGGGTCGCAGCGTTTAGCAACCCATTGCGGATCCTGCTCAGGCGCGACAATCTGCCCGTCCCGCATGTGGATGATACGGCCGGCATAGCTGGCGGCTTCCGGGTTGTGCGTGATCATCATAATCGTCTGGCCCAGTTCGCGATTGGATTGCCGCAGCATGGATAGCACGATTTCAGAATTCTGGGAATCGAGATTCCCGGTGGGCTCGTCGGCCAGCACGATAGCCGGCTTATTAATAAGAGCGCGGGCGAGAGCGACGCGCTGTTGCTCGCCTCCCGAAAGTTCCGACGGACGGTGGTGCAGGCGCTTGGTCAGGCCCAACAGGTCGGTAATTTTTTGGAAGTACGCGGGATCATTCTGGCCATTCTTCCCCGCTATGTCCTGGGCAATCAAAATATTTGAGTTCGCGTCCAGGGTGGGCAAGAGATTGAATTTCTGGAAGACGAATCCAATCTTGCGTTTGCGCATGGTGGTGCGCTCCGCGTCGGAGAGCTTTGAGAAATCATCGCCGTCGATAACGATGCGTCCTGAATCAGCCCGCGTCAAACCACCCAAAAGATAAAACAGGGTGGACTTGCCGCTGCCCGAGGGGCCCACAATGCTGACAAATTCGCCACGCTGCACCGTAAAAACAATACCTCGCAGCGCGGGCACCTCAATCTTGCCCACACGGTAGGTTTTGCGCAGGTTCTCAGCTTCTATGAACGGAGCCATGCCAACCCACGATCTTACACGAAGGTCGAGCCTATGCGTTGTGGACTAGACCGCGCTATGCGACGTTGGTAGAACGTTGCGAGTCGTGGCTGCGCTTCGGTCCGCGCTTGCGAATGAGCAGCAACCGAATGCGCTCCAGCAATTCGGCGGGAGCGTACATCCCTTTGGGCAGAAAGACGTCCGCCTGGGTGTCGCGATCATAGATCCTGACCCTGCCCGAAAGCAGGATGGCCGGCGTTTGCGGCGAAATAGCTTTGACGTCCTCGATCAGCTTTGATCCGTCGTAGCCGGGCATGACCAGATCGGTCAGGACCAGGTCGACGCCGCCCTTCTTGAAGTGCTCCAAAGCTTCTTCCCCACGCGTGCAGGCGATGACGCGATAACCACGGGTTTCCAGCATGACCTTGCGAATGGAAAGGGATTGTTCGTTGTCATCGACGCAGAGGATCGTACGTTTCGGCTTCATGTCTCTCTCAAAGCGCTGTAGCAGCGCTCAGTCACCAGCGTCTTGGAAGGTTTTGGCTGCTTGGAAGTCCGGGAAATTTCGAACCTAAAAATCCTAATGGTTGAAGAGCGGGCTGTAAAGTGACGCGAATGCTAATGGGAACTTTTAACTATTGAAATTTTTTCGCGAGTGTGCGTATAGGCAATTTTGCTGAGCAAACTGAATCCTTCACGGTAGAAAAACTTCGCCTCTCATGATCTCCGTCGCGTGGCCGCCAACGCGAACGTTGATTACACGGTTATCCTTCTTCCCCGCGCGAACGAAAATCCGGCTAGGCCGATTCATTTCAATTCCCTGCTCGATGGGCACTCGCTCCTCGGGTTGCGCGACGCCGTGGGCGACCATCCAGGCCGCGGCACAACCTCCCGCCGATCCCGTCGCGGGATCTTCACCGTTATAAAAGAGCATGCGGGCGTGCAAACGAGCCGCCGGATCGACAGTTTCGCGGCTCACGAAATAAAAGAACCGTCCGTCGGTCTTGTCCATGTATTCGGCTATACGTTTCGGGTCGAGACTCAAGCTGTGCACGGCTTCCAGGGAACGTAAGGGAACAATGACGTAGGGGAGTCCCGTCGAAACCGTTTGAATCGGCACCGAAGAGTCAATCGCATCCGCTGACAACCCACAAGCGCGGCTCACGCCGTCGGTGTCGTGGATGGAACCGAATGTCGGGTCCACTTGAGTCATCTCCCCGAAACTGGGCTTACCGTCTCGGTCCTCGAAACGCACCGGAACTTTGCCAACGTTTAAGTCCAAAACGATTTCGCTTGCGCCCGTGGAACCGCGGAGAACAAATGCGGTTCCTAGTGTCGGATGACCGGCAAAGGGTAATTCCTCCTGAACCGTGAATATGCGTACTCTGATTCCGGAAGCATTTTCTGTTGCCGGATCGCGGGGAAGAATGAAGGTGGTCTCTGAGAGATTCATCTCACGGGCGAGAGCCTGCATTTCCTGATCGCTGAGGCCACGACCGTCAAGAAAGACCGCGAGCGGGTTGCCGCGAAGCACCTCAGAGCTGAACACATCGACTTGCACCATTTTCAGATGTCTGGTCATGGCGGTTCTTGAAGGAAGTTAGCCATTCGATGCGGAGGTCAACTGCCTAGATTCCGAGACTTTTCCCGCCCCTGAATGGCTACGAGGAAGCGCCATGTCCTTGGATTGACAGGACGTTGGAGGGCCGCGTATCTTAAGATTTTGTATGCGAAGCTACTGCATGTGCGGCGTCCTTTGTTGTTGTAGCGGGATGCCGTCGTGTGGGTAGTTGACCGGAATTCATACCCACCCGGCATCGGACCAAGGGGTGGGTTCTCTTCCTCGAATCGAATCTCACCCGTTCCGAAAGCTAGGGGGTTGGGCCATTCAGAACTTCGGCCCAGATCAGGATTTCTATGTCGTCCTGAGCAGATGTTAGCCCGCGAAGAACCTGCCTCTGAGCGGCCCGAGCAAGGTCCAGTCGAAGGGATAAGCACGATCGTGCTTGCAAGATTCTTCGCCTGGCTGACGCATGTCTCAGAATGACGACATGGATTTTTGAATCGCAAGTTCTATTCCAACAATTCAGCCTGGAGGAGATACTCATGAGTACAGAGACCGCAACGCAGACCTTTCCCAGAATTCCCCGCATCAACGAGCCGGCGCCCGACTTCGAAGCCAAGTCCACGCACGGCATGATCAAGCTCAGCAACTACACGTCTAAGGGCAAATGGGTGATGCTATTCTCGCATCCCGCCGACTTTACGCCGGTGTGCACAACCGAATTTATCGAGTTCGCGCGCACCGCGGCCGAGTTTGAGAAGCGCAACGTGCAACTGATCGGCAACTCGATTGACAGCGTCTACTCGCACATCGCGTGGATTCGCAACATCGAGCAGCACAATCGGGTGAAGATTACCTTTCCCGTCATCGCCGATCTGGATCAGAAAGTTGCCAGGGCCTTTGGAATGGTGCATGAAGCGGTCAGCGATACTGCCACCGTTCGCGCCGTCTTCTTCATTGATCCAAAGGGCGTGATCCGTGCCCTGCTGTACTATCCACTTTCCTTGGGCCGCAATGTGGATGAACTGCTGCGCGTCATCGACGCCATGCAGATCGCCGATGCCAACGGGGTGGCAACTCCCGCGAACTGGCAGCCCGGTGATCCGGTAATCGTGCCGGCGCCAATCACGCAAGCCGACGCGGAGAAGCGCGCCGCGGGCGGTCCCGGCGTGGAAGTCACAGACTGGTATTTATCACGCAAGAAACTCGGCGCTGCTGCCGATTAAAGAGCGCAGGCCACGGATTGGCTCGGACTAACGGTGTAAAATCCCGGTCCAGCCGTGGCCATTTCTTACCATCTCTGCTGCTCTTCTCCGCGTAGTCGTCATTTCTTCCGAGAGGGCCTCCCGGAACGGATGACCCACTTAACTGCATTTTCCACTGCATAAGCTGATTCTGACGACAGGAAGTGCCGCCCCCGTTTGCATGTATTGCCTAACCGAGCAGGGTGGCTCAACACTTGTTTGCTCGGAGAGGTGGTCTGACGCTGCATGGTTCTGCTCTGGCAGGAGGAGGCCATTTAGCGCGTTCGGTACTTTCCTGTTTTGTATCGACGATGTGGGTATCCCTTGGATTCCATGATGTGGTGGACAGGGCGCAATTGGCGCTTTGGGCTCCCGGGCATCGGACGGTCTACAAGCTGGAGCGGGAAGTTTTTCTGGATCACTTGGCGGCCATTCGATCGCGCGCGGGAGCGCGGGCCGTCGGCAGGGTTGATCAGGTGGCGCGGGCCGAACCGCGCGCTGTTTGTCTGACCGTCGACGACGGCAGGGTTAGCAGCTTCCAGTGCGTGGCCCCGGAACTGGAGAGACTGGGCTGGCGAGGCCACTCCTTCGTGACTACGAAATTAATCGGCCGTCCCGGCTAGTTAGATCGTGCGCAGATCCGTGAGTTGCACCCGCGTGGCCACCTGATCGGCAGTCATTCCTGCACTCACCCGGGACGAATGTCGAATCTAAGCTGGGAGGAACTTCTGGGGGAGTGGAGGGAAAGCTGCGCCCTGCTTAGTGAAGTGCTAGGTACCGATAACGGTGGCGTCAGTTGGCGACGCGTATTATTCGCAAACAGTGGCCGAGGCCGCTGCTTCGTCGGGCATCACAGTGCTGTTCACCTCTGAACCTACCGTGTGCGAGCAAATCATGGAGGGCTGCCGGGTGTTAGGAGGTTATTCAGTACGCCGCTCCACTCCACCTACTGTGGCGGGAGCTATCGCGGCCGGAAACAAGTGGCGGCGTTTCGAGCAGGCCACCTTCTGGCTCATCAACAAAGCAGCGAAGCGATCGACCTGTCAATGGTACTTTCCCTTACGGAGAATCGTGCTCGATAGGATTTCGCGTTTCTAAAATTGTCCAGCTTCCATCTCTCTTAACCCGCTAATCAGAAATCCGCCGGGAAATACACATCGCATTCAGCCTGTGACAGACTTCAGAACCCTAGAATACGTCGAACCACTTACCTTCCTCTAAGGGGAACAACATACCTATAAGTTAAAGAGCCTAAAGCTATTTAGGAGAGTTGCCGGATTGTAGACCGAGCACGCGACTGCTACGGTGAGGAAACTCTAACCACTTTTCTAGGAGTTTCCCCATGTATCAGGAATCGCGCCCAGTTCTATTGCTCGCGTTGGCAACGATAATTGCTGTTGCGTGCCCGGTTGATTCCAGCCCGGCGGCGCCCAGTCCAGCAGCACCCAGTCCCGGAGTCTCCGGTCCCGCGGCATCCGGGCGGGCGGGCGCCAGCGTAAATTGGTCGACGAGCACAAGCCTCGGGCCGCAATTTTACGTTTCAGCTTCCGGCAGTGACACCAATGATGGCTCTGCGGCGCATCCGTGGCGTAGCCTCAGCCGTGCCGATCAGGCCGCTAGACCCGGCGTCACCATCCACGTGCTTCCCGGCACTTACCCCAACGACAATGAAAGTGGCGCCCGCTTGCTGACGACTTCCAGCGGAACCGCTACTGCTCCCATCCGCTGGGTCTCGGATCAAAGATGGGGCGCCAAGCTCACGTCCACTCAAATGGGTAATTCCGCGACCTGGTGGAACCAGGGAAATTATGTGGAGATTCAAGGATTCGATATCACGGGAGCTGGAGCTTTGGGCATCTACAACGAAGGCTCATTCACCCGCATTATCGGGAATCACGTGCATAACATTCCCGCGCCCGGTTGCCCCAGCGATGGTGGCGCGGGCATCCACGATGGCAACTATTCAGGCTCCGATGACGATATCATCGGCAATTGGGTTCATGACATCGGCAACTACAACTCGCCCTGTCCACGAGTACATGGCATCTATCATGCCAACCTGCGCGGCCACGTCAGCAACAATGTTGTCTTCCGTAACCAGGGATGGGGCATTCACACCTGGCACGCCGCGAACCAGATCGTGATCTCCAGCAACAGTGTGTTCAACAATGCCTACGGCGGAATTCTGATCGGGGCCGACGCTGCCGATTTCCCCAGCAGCTCGGGTGTCCAGGACTACAGCACCATTAGCAATAACATCGTCTTCCGCAACGGCTTGGTCTCTGGCGCCCAGGGAAACGGCATTGAAGAATATGGAGACGTGGGCTCGCACATTAAGTATCTGAACAACCTGGTTTTCAAGAACGGGCCGGTTAACTGGAGTCTGATCGCCAATTCGCACACCGGTACTATCACCTCGGCGCCTTTGTTCAAGTGGTATACAGGCGACGGCCGGGGCAACTACCATTTGCAGTCCGTTAGCCCGGCTATAACGAGCGGCACCAGCACTCAAGCGCCGGCGAATGACCATGACCGCGGCCCGCGTCCTATTAACGGTATGTGGAGCCGGGGAGCCTATCAGTACGGCAGCACCGTGGGCGCTTACCCCGAGCCATAGTTCATTTCCAGGCATCAACCGCCGAACGCCAGGAGGATTCCTCCTGGCGTTTTTTTGCAGGGCTTTGCGGATGGGGGAACAGCCTGTAGCGAAAGATTTTCCCGCAGGCAGGGAGATTGCGGACACGAGTGATTAGGAGTAGCAGAGGTGGGGCGCAGTGTGGCGGGAGTTACAGACTAAAGGAGGGTATGCACGATTCGCCTGCCTCATCGTGCCGGGAGGCTACTCACGGATGATAGACGGCAAGCATGGACGCGGTCTGCAGGATTGCGTCGAGGCCTTTGCGAGCCCCGACTTTGGCCTTGCTGCTCGGCACGAACAGAATGTCCTCGGCTTCGAGATTGAAGTCGGAGGCCTTTGCCGCCAAGATGCGGTTCAGAGCGACGGGTGTTTCCTGCGGGCCTGAAGGCGTCTTTCGAATGAGCTTGGCCTTTTGCAAGGAGGCAGTGGGGTTGGCGCCTTGAGCCATGGCGATGGCCTGTAAGACCGTCATCTGGGCATTCTCCATGACGAACCCGCCAGGTTGGCGCACATCTCCTACCACATAGACGATTCCAGCTTTGGAGACCATGACCGTGTCACCAGGATGCACGGCGACGTTGCTGAGCATCCAATCCTTGTTATCGCGAGGCATCTGCACGGTTTCAACCTGCGCGGGATGGTCCCGGCGCGCGATCATTACCGTGTTGCCGGCTTTCGGAGTCGTGCCACCGGCAGCAGAGATTACGTCGAACAACTTGTGCGACCCAAGCAGTGGATAGATCCCCGGCTTCTGCACTTCGCCCAGCACTGAGATGCCCTGCGTCGCATATTCTTTGGCAAAGACTGTGACTTCAGGATCAGTGAAGAAATTTCCCTCCTTGAGACGTTTTGCAATGAGGGCCTGCGCCTGCGTGATTGTCAGACCTGCCACCTTCGCAGAACCAATTAGCGGAAGGGAAATCTCACCATCGTGATTTACTCGGACTTCCTTGTCGTAGTCGGAAGCGCCCTCGACCGTGACCTCCAGGAGATCGCCGCCACCGATCAGCAAATCTTGAGCCGCAGCCGGCTTCCCTTGCGCAGATGTGTTCTGGGCCGGTGTATTCTGGGCCGGTGCATTTTGCACCGGTTTAGTTTGAGGTGTGATCGTCGAGTCTATCTTCTGGCCGCATACGGGCAGCGCCAAAGATAAGAGGAGAATGCTCACGAGCACGCCGAACGTTCGGACATTTGGCAACATAAGATTTATGCCCTCCGCGGGAGGTGGGACGAAGCTGAAGAACTTAATATGCGCTTCAAGAAAGAGACGCACGAGGCGCCTACTGAGTATTTGGGAGAGTAGAATCGCCCGTCCACCACTTGATAGTTGGCAGCCTGATTCAACGTATGAGTCCCCAGGTTGCCGGGGAACCAGTCCGGTTCCAGGGTAAGAAAGGGCGATTCCCGATATTCGGTCTCGGACAAGACCTCAATCCGGTTTAGCACCACCGCGCGACCATACCTGCGCGCGCAGTCCTGGCCCGGGCGGATCAACTTTCCCTCGTGCGCAAAGACCTGGCCGGCAGGCCGCGCGCGCCTGACGTCGGCGACGACAGGATTTCGGGGGTGAGCCTGCCACGGACCGAAAGGCGAATCCGAGAAGAATAAAAATAACTCACCATCGATGAGACCATGCCTTTCAACTCCTCCCGCGAACATCCAGAACTTGCCGGCATGCTCAAACAAGGTGGGGTCCACCGCCCACACGGAGTCGATCAAAGCCCTGTCAAACTCCCAGCGCCACGGAAAATCCACCGCGCGAAATAACGAAATTCGGCCGCTGTCGCGGGTTTCGGGAAGCATGTAGGTCTGCCCTTCCCATTGGAAAATTGTGGGATAGGACAAGTGGTAGCCGGTATCCAGAACTACTTTCGGGTCTCCGATGCGTCCCGAATCATCGATCTGAACGCACGCGATGACGCCCTTGTCTTTCCGGCGGAGGTAGTCTTCAAAGAAAAGATATCTTTTACCCTCAGCCTCGAAAACGAACGGGTCTGCGTAGAAGTGACCCGGTGGAGCACTGATAAGCTTGAATGCCCCCAGCCGGAAAGCGTCGCTGCCTGTGCGTCTGTCCCGAATACCCATGAACCACTCTTCTTGAAAAAAGCTTCTCCGGATCTTTCGAAACAAGCCGTCGCCAAATTGGCGGCCCAGGAACTTGAGCATCTGGAGATTGCCGGGCAGCCGGGGTTGCACTCGCGTCTCCGGATCGTCGGGCGGTATGCTCTGAGTTTGTTTAGGGGTTCCGTGAGAACCGTTGAGTAATGCCTGCCGGACAAAGGTTGGCCAGCGCAAACAAACTCTGTTCTGGTGGCGCGCCAGGGATCTGGGATCGCAGGCGAAAACAGAACGATAGACAACTTCGCTGCCGGTCCGTGCATGCCGGACGATCTCGGCAGGAGAAACATCCCGTCTCTCTATGATGTTCCACAGCGCATTCTCTACCGTCAGATTCTCATGCCCATCAGACAGTGACCACAAGCCCTGCGGAGCCGCATCCAGTAGTTGGGGAATGAGATCATCCTGGTCCAGACTCAGGATGACGTCGAGCCCGGCGGCCTTGAGCTGTTCCAGGTCGGCGGCGCTCAGCAATCTCGACGCAATATGCAACGTGTTCACTCCATTTAGTTCGGGGGGTAGGTCGGCCAACGTGAGCGCAGTGTTCTCCGTTGCAAAGCTGGCGCAATCGAATTTCTTCCACAGATTGCAAGTAAGATAACGCCAACTCGATCTCTGCTGCGCCTGCCTGCCTTCAACCCTGATCAAGACAAGTTCGAGCGAGGGACACTCTTTGATGTGCGCAAGCAAGGTGAGCATCCACGAGGGAAGCTTGCCCACACTCACAAGCACGCCCACTCGCAGCCGCCTGGCTTGGCGTGCCGGAATTAGTCGGGGAGACCTGCTCGTGTCCGCTACCGGAACGGTTCGCTCCAGCCGCTCCAAAACGTCTTTGTCTGTAATTGACTGCACGCTTGGCCTTGTGATGGGCGGATGCAAGTCCCTTTAGAAGGTGAACTGGGCAGGCGCACCCGCAAGGGTCATTGGTTCCGGTTGGCGGGTACGCCAATCATCTTCAAAATGCGAGCGGCGAGATCTGTTTCTTTGAGATTCCAATCGCCAGGTCGGTTCATGCGGACCAGGTTGTTTTCATAACGATTGTTTGCGCCCACGTCGCCGGACTCTTCAATTCCGTACCCCGCTGCGCCCGATGCAGTGCCGTTGTGGACGACCAAGTTATCGGACACCACCGTCTGTTCGTTAGCTCCCGCCCCCGCCGGAAAGTCGGAAGCCACAGAGCCGATCAGGATGCCGCCATACCCGTTATTCGCCACGTGGTTGCCGCTTACTGTCACGTTGCTGGCTGCATGCCAGAGGTGAATTCCCCAACCCTGATTCCGGAACACGATATTGTTCTCAATGTGTCCGCCGAAATTGGAGTGATAGATGCCGTGAACGCGAGGACAAGCTGCTCGCCAGTCCCCAATGTCGTGGACGGTGTTGCCGATCACATGGTCGTCAGAAGCGGCGTAATTGCCATCATTGATTCCGGCTCCGCCATCGCGCTGACACCCCGGCGCGGGAATGTCATGAACCCTGTTGCCCACTATGCGGGTGTGCGAGCCCTCGTTGTAAATTCCCACGGCTCCATTCCCTGAGATGTCGAAGCCGTTGATCTCAACGTAGTCACCTCGGTTCCACCAAACTGCCGAGTTCCCACTCTTTGTGCACCGGAGTAGTGCCTGTCCATTCACCTCGGACACATAACGAATCCTGGCTGTGCGCGTGCCGCTGACCGTGGTCTTCAGATCTTCGTCGCTGACATACAGCCCGGGCGCAACATGCACCGTAACGCCCGGTCCGGCCAGGTCAGCCGCTTTCTGAAGCGTTCTCCAGGGATGCGCTTTGGATCCATCGGCGCTGTCATCGCCTTGGGAAGAAACGTAACGGTTAATGCGTGGACCGGAAGCGTGCTCTTCGCTAGGCTCACGCGGGGCGACGGATTTTGCCGGGGCAACATGTTGGGCCGGCCGTCTGAAAGCGGTGAACACGACGACTGCTGCCAGGCAGAGGACTAGAAATATTGCGGCACGCATCAACATAGGTAGAGGAATCCGCGAGTGGACGGGGTTGGAGAATTTCGATCCCGGCACGCACGCTCAGGTTTCAAGCGCATACCGGCTCTGCGGGACGAATAATTCGATACAGCCGGCGTAGCTCGCTGGAATGAAGGCCCAGCATGCATGACGAATACGCAGCCACCCCGGCTGCAATCTCGAGAGCCAGTCGTGCGGAGACCGGCCACACCGCGGGCAAGCTCATGCGAAGCAGGATGACGGCCAACGCCATGAGAATGCTGCTGCTGAACGCAGGCCAGAGCGCCCGCGCATATTCGGTCCAGCGCAATTCAATTTCCCTGAACGTGCGCCAGAAAAGCGGAACCGCCAGAAACGGGTAGAGTGCAACCCAAGTGGCAGCGATTCCCGCAGTTCCCCAGCGGGTGCCGATGAAAAAACCGATCGGAAAATAGATTGCTGCTGCCACGTTGGTCCACATCGCGTAATGCGATTGCCGTTGTGCGTTCAGCATGGGCGAGAGCGTGTTGGTCAGCGCCTTGGCGGTGGCGTAGATGAGCAAAATGCGGAGCGGAGTAACTGCCGGAAGCCACTTCGGCCCGAGGGCCACAGTAATGAAGTGGTCGGCAACAATCGCGAGCCCGAGTGTCGCAGGCAAGAGAAATACGAACACGATCTCCGACAAGGTTAGTAGATAGGAACGCAGAATCGGTTTTTCTTCGTGTGCGGCGGCAAAGAAGGAAGGTACAACCCGCTGAATCAAGCCCGTGATCTTGTCGGCCGGCGCACTGGCCAGGGTCACGGCAAACGTGTATGCGCCTACCGCCGATTGTCCCAGTACCCGTCCGGCCGCCAGGAGATCCGAATTGGCGTAGACGTACCAGGAAACTCCGCTCGCCAGGATATGTCCGGTGAACTTCAGCGGGTAACGGAGCGAACGCATGTCAGGCCAGGCGAAGCAATGACGGCGCTGACGCAATGTCATCGTGGCCGAACACAAAGAGAGAGCCACCAGCCCAATCACAAGACTCCAGTAACCAAACCCGAGAAAAGCGGTTAGCAGCGTACTGGCTGCATAAGTGGAATAAGAGGCAGCCTCAATTCCCGCCAAAATCCTGAATTGCAGATTTCGTTGCAGGAGCGCCGAAGGAATGGTTTTCATCGCGCTGATCAAGAAGGTTACGCTCAGGGCGATAACCAGCAACGGCAAATGGGGCATCCTGAAAAACACTCCAAGCGGATGGGCAACCAGGCACGACAGGCAGAATGCCGTTGCGCCAAACAGGACTGACAGTGTGTTGAGTTGTCCGATCTGACGCTCCGTCAAGTCCCGCAGATTGACAACGGCCAATCCCAGCCCATAGTCGTTCACCTCCATCACCAGTCCCACAAAGATCTGGGCCACCCCGATCAGGCCGTAATCGGACGGTGCCAACAGGCGGGCAACGGTGAATGTGGCCAGCCAGGTAAACAACTGGGTGGACCACATGCCCGTACCGCTCCAGGCGAAGGCCTTCGCCATCGTGTGCAGGTGATCTTCGGGTGCACTCGATGGACTCGTGGGAGCGGGGGCGCTTACCTGTGTGACAGCTTCTCCACTTACCACAGGGCGATCTCCCATTTCATTCTGTGAGAATCTAAGCAGAGTCCGTCTGACTTCCGGACACTGGTTCGGTAGTTCGATCTTTAAGGGGCGAGAGTTTCTCGACGGCGACTCCGAAGAAGCCAGCGATCGTACTGGCTCCATACACCAGGTGATAACTGAACATTAATGGCGGAGTTATAAGCAAATATCGCAGCCCGTTGTCACGCGCTATCTGAACTCCGGCCACCGACGCGGTGGCTAAATAAACTGCCAGCCCGAATAGCGCAAGCCATAAGAATGGCTTTACTGTGGCGCCCAATGTGAGTGCACCTAGAAGTCCGGCCACGAAGACCAGGGGAGCCGCATGCCGCCAGCAGAAGCAAACCGGATAGCGCGTCCAGGCACGGGCACACCAGATTCCATTCAGATATGCCTGGCGCATAAATCTGGCAAAGTCCGGCACGTTGTAGTAGATGAGATAGATTTGCGGCGAAAGAAAGATTTTTCCTCCTGCCTTGCGAAGTCGCGCATTGAATTCGAAGTCCTGGTGCCGGGTCAAGTCTTCGCGAAACAATCCCACTCGATCGAAGATCTCTCTTCGAAATGCGCCGAAGGGAACGGTATCCACATAACGGCCCCCGCCGCCTGTCCGGTATTTGGAATTGCCGACGGCAATTGAATTCTGAGTGAGGTACGAAATCGCTTTCGCGACAAGAGAGTCCGCTCCTGGCTTTGTGATGAGCCGGCCGCCGACATTGTCGGCGCCAGTGCGCTCCAGTTCCGCTATGCAATTCCTTATGTAGTCCCTCGGATATTCCGAATGCGCATCCATGCGTAGGATGTACTTCCCGCGCGCGGCCCTTATGGCGATGTTCATGGCAGGAGGTACCGTTCGGGCCTTGTTCCTGAGCAGCTTGATTTGCGGGTACACGTTCTGCATCTGCTCAACGACGTCCCGAGACTGGTCTGTCGAGTCTCCGTCCACGACGATGATTTCGTATGCAGCTTGTGGTACGTCGTTGGCCAGTATGCTCTGCAGACACGGGCGGATGTACCGCTCTTCATTACGCATCGGTATAACAATCGAAACCAGACACTTTTTCGGCTGCATTGAACTTACCTTGCTGACGGATTGGCTCGGTTGGGGATACGCCCGGCTAGCTTGCCGCCGGCAACGCAACTTTGCGATTCTGGGTTACCACATGCTCAACGGCTCGTATTACGCGTCGGACGTCGGAATCGCTCATGTCCGGAAAGATAGGCAGAGAAATGCAACGGCTAAACGCATCTTCCGCGTGGGGAAAATCCTCTGGCCGGTATCCGTATGTTCGTTTGTAAAAAGGATGCAGATGCAAAGGAATAAAGTGAACGCTAGTTCCAATCCCCAATTGTCCGAGCTGGCTGATGAATTCTCCTCGCTCCAGGGCGAGAAGGCCTGGACGAATTCGCAGGATAAATAAGTGCCAGGAGTGCTCACCGCCGCGTTGTTCCACTCCTGGAGGACACTGCAATTCTTCCAGCTCGCTAAATGCTTCTAAATAACGTTCTGCAATCGCCCGGCGACGGCGGCAGAATTCATCCGCTTTCTTCAGTTGGGCGCGGCCGAGAGCGCTCTGCAGATCAGTGAGATTCAGTTTGTACCCGGCCTCCTGAACTTCGTAGAACCACGATCCATGTTTGGAATAGCGCTTCCACGCGTCGCCTGAAATGCCGTGCAAGCGCATCATCCGGGCACGCCGGGCATAATCATCGTTGTTCGTAGTCAGCATGCCGCCTTCGCCCGTAGTTATCGTCTTGGTCGCATAAAAGCTGAAGGCGGTCAGCTCGGAAATCGCGCCGATTCGTTGTCCACGGTGCGCGGCCGGCAGCGAATGTGCCGCATCCTCGATAACATGGAGATCGTGTGCCCTGGCTAAGGCATGGATAGCCTCTAAATCGCACGGTTCACCTGCAATGTGAACGGGAACAATCGCGCGGGTACGGTTCGTGATGCGCCTGGCGGCGTCCGCAGGATCGATGTTGAAGCCCCCGGGTGTGCTGTCGACAAGAACCGGGACTGCGCCGAAGTAGGTCACAACCTCTGCGGTCGCAGTAAACGTGTAGGTGGGAAGAAGAACTTCATCACCCCGCGCAAGTCCCATGGCATCCATTGCAAGCTGCAGAGCCGCAGTCGCAGAGTTCACTGCAATCGCATGCTTGCACCCGATGTAACTAGCGAATTCAGCTTCGAATTCGTGTGTGACCGGTCCTGTCGTCAGCCACTGCGAAGCAAGAACTTGTTTTACCGCCTCCATCTCTTCTTCGCCAATGGAGGGCTGGTGGAAAGGTATATAGGTATCGGTCATCATTCCTCTCAATGAGATCTGGGTAACATGATTGATGAAGCCAGTTTCTAACCGCAGATTTGCCGGTATACCGCAAAGGTCTTCTGAGCGACTGATTCCCACGAGAGCTCGCCCGTCCTGAGTTGGCGCACCGAGTTTTCCATGGAATGTCTAAGCTCAGCATTTGTGAGCACGGACTCGAGGGCCTTCGTCAGAGAACCCACGTTGCGGGGTTCTGTCAACAAACCATGCACGCCGTCTTGGATAGTCTCTGCGATCCCACCAATACGGCTGGCTACGATTGCCTTGTCGAAGGCTACGGCCGTCATCAGTACACCACTCTGATCGATGTCCAAGTACGGTAAAACGACGACAGAAGCGGCACGGAAGAGGGCGGGTATCTCCTCCTCGGGGATAAAACGCACCTCCCAACGAATCCGCTCCTCAAGCTGCAAACGTTTGGAAAGCTTCTGAAGTGGTCCGAGGTCGAATCCGGCGGACCCCGCGATTACCAGCCGTGTATTGTTAATGAGGTCTCTGGGAAGCCGGGCAAAAGCCTGAATGAGAACATCCAGTCCCTTGTAGGCCTCTATGCGCCCGAAAAATAAGAGGGTCTGCGGCTGGGCCGATCTCTGTGGGTGACATCCATCCTCCGAGTTGTAGTACTGCAGGGGGCCATGCGGAATGACATGGATACGATCTTCGGAAACCCACTTCTTCTCGAGCAGTCGCCGTTTGCTGAACTGAGAATGCACGATCACGGCACTGAAATTGTCGAACACACGACGAAACCCCGACCCCTGCAACCGCGATACCGAGCCGTGGGCGAGCGCCCCGGTATTGTGCAAAGTCAAGACGGTCGGCGCAAAACCCCTGATTTTGCGAACATGGAAGCTGTCTACAGCCGGTATGGGAAGCCACTGGAAGTGCACGATATCCGGCTGCTGCCGTCGCAATCGTCCGACGAATTGCGCCATGTTGATGACGTGCTCTACTCCCTTCGCATGCCTCCACCACCACTTGCGGCCGGAGTGCCGCGCATATTGGTGAGACCGGGTATAAAAGTGCTTCCATTCGCAAAAACTCCCAGGCCAGTTCCATGTCTCACTCAGATATTCACTGCGCGCCAAGGTCACGCGGCACCCACAGTATTGTGCAAGCGCTTCGCACAGCGAGCAGTCGTACGGCAGCGTGTAGCAGGAAGGATCCACTACCGTGACAGACAGCTCAGAGCGCACGAGCTCTGGCATCGGTCGACCGACCGCCAAGGGCACTGAGGCCGCTACGCTAGAGCTCGATAAAGATGACATTGGTGCGGTATTTATTGCTGGGCGAGTGTTTGATAGACACGGGTCACTTGTGCGGCGCTAGCTCCTGCTGAGTACCCTTTTATTACTGTCTGCCAACCAGCCAGCGTAAGGTCGGCGTACAAGCTCGCGTCACTCAAGACCTGGAGCGCTGCTTCTGCTATTTCAGCCGGGCGATTGGAGTCGACAAGGAGTCCATTGACAGCGTGGTCGACAACTTCAGGAATCCCTCCTACTCTGCGACTTACAATTGGAATCCCCAAGGCCATTGCCTCCAACAGTACCGTAGGCAGTCCTTCATGATCCGACGTGATCAATAAGAGGTCCATGGCCCGCAAGACGTCGTAAATGTCATGACGATGACCAAGAAAGTGAACCTGTTTCTCGAGGCTTGTGCCAGAGACTTGTGCCTCGAGACTAGCTCTCTCTCTACCCTCGCCCGCAATGACGACAGCGAGGTTGGACACCTGTTTGGAGACGAGTTCGGCAGCAGAGAGAAAAAGATCCAGTCGCTTTACGGGCACTAAACGGGCAGCGGTGCCGATTACAAAAGCGTCCGGAGAAATTCCGAGGCGGCGTTTTGCCTCGAGTTTGCTTAGGGGCGATTTCACTTCTCGCAGATCAACGGCGTTGCGGATTACATCAATTTTCGATGATGGGATTTCGCGGCTGAGATGCGAGCGCAAGTCCGCGCTCACCGCTATCAGGCGACTTGCCAGGGCAGCAGTTTTCCGATCAGCCGCGTAGACCAGCCGGTCTTTGAGGGTCGCCGGCTCTGGCAGTCCATGCGATGTCCGGACTGTATGCGGTATACGAAGGCACTTAGCCAGGAGAAAGGCAAGGACATTATCCTTGCTTTTGTGGGAATGCAAAATTTGTACTTTCCTCCGCCAGAGGAACGCAGCGGCTTCGCGAAAGCAGCCAACAAAGCGTCTATTGGGGTGACGGATCACCGTTGTTTCAATCCCGCAGTTCCGCAGTTCAGTAACTACCCGGCCATCTCCCAGCGCAATCGCGCAGATCGACAAGGTCGGCTCTTGCGACAGTGCTGCCAGCAGGGTAGCGATTTGCACTTCCGCCCCTGCCCACATGTCCGCCGGCACAATGTGGCAAACGGAAATAACCTTTCTCGCAGCCCATTCGCTCAGCTTGTGCAGTTCGGGAAACTGAACTCGTACACCTGCGCTGGAACCATCGACCACGGGGGTTGCTTCGACCGACGGAGTCAAAGTTCTCGAGTTGATGGGCCTTTGCGGTGAAGCTGGATTGTTCAAGGAATTCAACAGAGTTTTTTGCAGGAGCGGTAAAAGTTAAGGCTGAGCGGTACCCGAAAATCGGGAAGGCATACAGCGAGAAGAGAGCGAATCGGGCACACAATCCTGGTATGCGAGGCTGAGCATCGTCCACACCAGCCAGAATGCCTTGATCCACAACATTCCGAGGAAGAAGCTGGCCGTTAGCATTCCCCAAGCCGCCGCCTGACAGGCTGTAACGTGAGCTTCCGACGGAACTGCCTTCTTGGCGTAACGCCCGGAGTTCGGCCTGCGAACCTGCGATGCAATCGCGAACGCCAACAAGCCCAGTCCTACAGCGCCCAGTTCCACCCCTGTCTGAAGGTATATGTTGTGTGGGTCCCGGTGCAGTCCGACAAATTTTCGTGCGGTGCCTGCGTATTTGTCGTAAATATCAGAAAAATTGTCTAGCCCAGCGCCCGCCAGTCCGTAGTCTCTGAATGCCGCGATGCCAGCTTGCCAGATGTAAAGCCGCCCTGCACCACCTGTCGCTTCGGACTTTTCCACCCGCTTGAACAGAACTTTGGGTGAAAACAGCAGCGCAACGACCAAGACCATTACCGGCACAAATACGCGCCAACTCAATCGGAGTTTAACGAGGTACACGATGACCATAGTTACCAATGCAAGGAGCGCTCCTCGAGACATGCTGACAAATATGCCAAGCGCGATAGCGCCCGCGGCGAGCAGCATGAGCGTCCGCCGAAACAGGGCCGTAGCATCCAGGAATTCTCCTACTGCCAGCGAGAGTGGCAGTAAAAGGCTGGCGGCAAAAATGTTGGGATCCGTTTCTCGATTCCCCACGATCAGAGACCCCCTCGCGTCTTGAAAGACATGGCCATGGTAAAACTGGTGGAAAGCAACCAGCGCAGCCAGACAACCTCCCAGAATCGTCATGGCCACTACTCCGGAGAACTCCGTTTCGTGCATACGGTAGGAACTAACAACAACGTACAAGATGAACAAGCTGAACATGGTGGGAAACCGGTGTATGACGGTGGCCTGTTCGTAGGCCCAGAACGCTGAGGCCGCACCCCACAAGATGAACAGCATCCACCAAAGAGCCGCCCTGGGGGGAATTGCGAGGCGATGAAAACCGATTCCGGTTGCCAGCAGAACAGCAATTGCCAATCCCCCAATGACAAATGTCAAAGTGGTTCCACGATCGCTACTGCCCAGCACGAGAATCGAATCAAAGGGAACCAGCAAAGCATAAATCCCTAAGGTTGATTGAACCGGCCAGAGCGTGACCAGGCACAATCCAAGAAGCGCCGCCAGGTACAGCCAGCTTTGGCGAACAACTAACACGCCTATTGCCGCCGCAGTGAGCAGAAGCAACGCCCTGTATGCGCTTTCGCGATTCCAAACTCGATCAACGCTGGGGTGCATTAGTGGCTAAGAAACCAGGTAAGCGTGGAACAAAATGAGCAAGGGCGATTTCGCATCGTCAGAAAAGAGCAGCTGGGTCCGGTGATGTGTGGCCCTGCTCGAGCTGCTCAAAAGCTTCTGTTTCCGCAGAGAACAACTTGAAGAACGTTTGAAATAAGATGACGAGGTCCTGCCACAAGCTCGCACTCTCAGCGTATTCCATATCCAGCTGAATTTTTCGTGGCAAGACGGTCGAGACGTAGAAGGATTCCAGTTCGTCGGGCGACACGCGGGAGAGTATTTCCTCTTCGTTGCGGAAGCGAACCGAGGCTCTTCCCGTGAGACCCGGGCGCAAACGAAGAACCTGGCGATATTTTTTCTCCAGTGACGAAAAGTATTGCGGCAAGTCCGGCCGGGGACCTACCAGACTCATGTGACCAGAGAGCACACAGAAGAGTTGAGGCAACTCGTCCAGTTTCGATTTACGCAGCAATTGTCCGACTCCTGTAACCCTGCGATCGCCGCTTGATGTGACGCCGGGGCCGCCATGCGAGTTCTGGACCATAGTGCGGAATTTTAGAAGTTCAAATTCAACGCCATCCAAGCCGACGCGGCGCTGCCGGAAAAACACGGGACCCGGGGAGCTGAGTTTCACGGCAATGGCAATCAGCGGAATAAGGGGCAAGGCAAACAATGTCATCGTGGAAGCGATAATTAGATCCAAGGTCCGCTTGCCAAACGACCTGCACCATGGACTGATTACATATTGCATTGGCTCGCCCGCTTCTGTGTACACCAGTTTTGGAGTCACCACTCGCATCCGTGTTGAACTATCGGCCGCCCGCATCGCGCTTCGCGCTACTCGTAGGCGTAGTTATATCCCTTCGGGTCCAGTGACGCTCCGTTGAGGACCACTTCCAAAACGGGAGCCGCCTGGAGTTTTTTCAGAATCTCCTGACTATGCACTAAGGCCTCGCTGGTAGTAACTCCCGAGCGGCAGACGAAAATAATTCCATCTGCCAGAGTCGAGAGTACGCGGCCATCGGCGTAAGGCAAGATGGGCGGGCAATCCATGACAACAAACTGAAAGCGGGTCCGCAGTGCCTGCAGAACGTCCGGCATGCGGTCGGAGCAAATCACGGCTGCCGTGTCTTGCACCACAGATCCTGCCGGCAGCACCTTGAGATTCGCTACATCCGAAACCGGGTGAAGCGCAGCCTCCAGGGGTACGTAGTTGCTCAAGAGGTCACTCAATCCAGGTTCGCGGGGCACTTGAAATGCTTTGCCAATTCGTGGCCGGCGCAAATCGGCATCCATCAGGCAAGTCGGCCCGTACTGCGCGAGGGCAATCGCCAGGTTCACGGCAACCGTGGTTTTCCCTTCCTGTGCGAACGAAGATGCTACCGCTACAATCTGGACGCCGTCCTCCCGCCGTGAAAGCATGATCGCGGTATGCAGAGCTCGCAGCGCCTCGGCCTCGGGAGAGCGCGGCCTCTTTTGCAGGAATTTATCCGGCACCTCCGCGGACTGAAGCATGCCCAGGAACCTGCGCTCTGATCCATTCAAGCTGGCGCCAAGGGTTGGGACCAGAGAGACGGCCGAGCTTCCCACCAGGTTCTGCACGTCTTGAGCTGTATAGAGTCTCCTGTCGAATGCCTCGCGCACAAACGCGAGCATGACGCCTCCTGCCATTGCCGCCAAGAAACCCAGGGCTAGATTCAATCGGATGTTGGGACGAGTAGGGCGGTCCAGCACGCGGGCATGATCTACAATCTGCATGTCACTTAATTTGGCGCCGGCAGCGATCGCAGATTCTTTCACTCGTTTATAGAGATCGTTATACAGCGCCGCCTTGGTCTGAACCTCTTTCTTGAGTTCGCTGTACTGTGCCATCTGGTTCAGTTTCTTGGTAGCTGCTTTTATCTCTGCGTTGAGCGCTTCTTCCCGTGATCCGGCGGCTTTGTAGTTGCCTCTCAACATCCGCAAAGTAGAGGCGTGTTGATCCTTCAACTCGGCTTGAAGTTCGTCCGCCTCGCTGCGCAACTTCTTTACGTTAGGATGGCTCTCGCCATAGATCACCATTGTTTTCTTGAGCTCTGCCTTGGTTTCGGCCAGTTTCTTCTCCAGATCCTGTATGACCGGATTGTTATGAACTTCCGGCAATGCATCAAGCTGTCTGCTGTGTATGTTGCTTAGCTCAGCTCGCAATTGAACCCGATCAGCTTGGGCCTGGTTCTGCTGGCGGCTCAACTCGGCCATCCTTTCCGAGAACGTGCTCTTACTTTCGTCAATATCTGTGATCCCGGTCTTCTGTTGAAATGCAGCCAGAGCCCGGTTGGACTCATCAAGTTTCTTGCGAATATCTTCCAGCTGCGTGCCGAGCCATTCCGACGACTTAACGATCGAGTCATGCCGGTGTTGGTAGGTCGAGTCTACGAACATCTGTAGCGCAGTATTAACGACTGTCGCCGACAGCCTGGGATCATGACTTGCGAAGCTCACCGTGATAATCCGGCTGGTACTGTCACGGTTAACCTTAAAGGCCTTGTGAAATGCGCGCAGCGCAGCGTTTTGTTGTGGCGACAAATTGGCTGCCGCATCGCCCTGTATATCGGTTTGGTACGGTTGGGCTACGGCTTGCGCCGGCAGACCCGGCTTGGCAGCAAGATGGAGTGCCTTGATCACGGATAATGCCAGCTCATCGCTCTCCAAGTTCTTTGCCTGGGTATCCAGGTATTCCTGATTCCCACTTTCCGAGGAATTATTTTCGGTGCTGAAGAGTTCGGCTCCCGGGGGATCGATCTCCAGTCGTGCCGTTGGTTCATAGACCGGCTTCATCAGGAAAGTGCCAGCGATGACTGTGATTAACACCACAGCAGCGAAAGCGCCCGACAGACGCCAATGTTTTCGAATAATAGCTAGCGCCTGCAACCAGTTCGGCGTCGCGGACAGGATCGTGCCCCGTGCACTCGCTGAGTGCGGATGGCTTACGAGCGGTAAGGCAATCTTGTTGGAAACCAATTCTGGACGGTTCAAAATTCCTGACTCAGATTTCATATCTCGATTTTCTTGGCTGAACATCACACCTTCGATCTCGATCGCGAATTCGCGTACTTAACTGACCTGTGCCAGCCGTGCTCTTTCCAGGATGTAGGTACTGGCAATATCGTGACGGTCAATTTGACTGATGTCCAAGAGCTCTTCGCTGGGAACATATTCAGGAATGATGGTCTTGAGCATCTGGATGATTCCATGAACGTTGTTGGAGTTGACCAGCTCGGAGAGCTCATCCAGCCAGCAGCGCAATTGATGGAAATCGGCTTCTCCGCCATCTAGCACGTGAATGCTGGCATGGGTGGTTGGCCTGAGGCCCTCGGTATCCAACCAGAGCTCCTCCGAGAGTTTCTCTCCCGGACGCAAACCGGTAAATATGATGGGAATATCCTTGTCTGGTTCGAGCCCGGAGAGCCGGACGACCTTCCTGGCAAGATCCAGAACACGAACCGGCTGGCCCATATCCAGGACAAAAATCTCGCCGCCGTTCCCCATGGTGGATGCCTGCAATACCAGCTGGACGGCCTCAGGGATAGTCATAAAGTAGCGAGTGGCTTCCGGGTGAGTTACGGTAACCGGCCTTCGCGCCGCGATCTGTTGTTGAAAAATTGGCAGCACGCTGCCTTCGCTGCCAAGTACATTCCCGAAACGTACCGCCTTGAATCGCGTGTCTTCGTGCTGAAGTCCGAGGATAACCAGCTCCGCGACTCGCTTGGTTGCACCCATGATGTTGGTCGGCCTGACGGCCTTGTCGGTGGAGATCAGCACAAAATGCTCGGTGAGGAACTGTCTCGCCACCATGGCAACGTTATAGGTTCCGAAAATGTTGTTGGTGACCGCTTGAAAACAATTCCTCTCCATCATCGGCACGTGCTTGTAGGCGGCAGCATGAAAGACAGCGGTTGGCCTGTGCTGGGCGAAGCTGTCACGCAAAACGCGGACATCCAGTATGTCGCCGATGACCGGCACGAAGGCGACCTGCGGGAACTCGTTGGCCAGCCGCATGGATATTTTGAACAGGTTGTTCTCGGCGCGGTCCAGGAGAATTAGTTTTTCAGGACTGAACGCAGCCAGTTGGCACGCCAGTTCCGATCCGATGGACCCACCGGCGCCGGTAATCAGTACTACCTTTCCCTTGATCCTTTGACTGATTTTCTCAAGATCGAGCTGCACTGGTTTGCGCCCCAACAGGTCTTCCACCTGAACATTACGCACCTGGCTAATGGAAACCGGTTTGTTGAGCCGTTCCCGCAGGGTGGGCAAGATTCGAAAATCAACTCTGCTTTTCTGGCATTGCTCGATGATCTGTTCCACCTCGTATCCAGCCATTGAGGAAAGTGCGATCAGAACGCACTCGATGGAGTGCTTGAGAATGATCTCGTTCAGCCGCTCCGTCGTGCCTAATACCGGCACTCCGTAGATTTTCAGCCCGGTTTTTGTGCGATTGTCATCCACCAGGGCAACTGGCCGGTAATCGATGTTTGGCGAACGCCGTAGCTCGCGTACCAGAGCGCTGCCTTCCACCCCGGCGCCAACGATCAGAGTTCTCTTCTTCTTGCGTCCGTGTTCTGGTGCGGCAACAAGTTCCAGGTAAGCACGTACTGCAAACCTGGCGCCACCGGACACCAAAATTGTCAAAACCGTGTCAATGGGCACAATTGAGCGCGGGAACCCGTTAATCCGAAGCACGAAATGTATCAGCACATAGAGGCCGAACGCGCTGATCAGCGCTGCCTTGCTCAAGTCGAGCAAGTCGGTGATCGTGGCATAGCGCCACCACCCCTGGGTCAGCCCATACCAATGAAAAATCAGGAGTTTTAAAACGATTACCACAAGAACCGTATGTGCGAACATCAACACATATTGCCGTTCCGGTGCGAAGTCGAACCTGAGAAGAAAGCTCCCCGAATAGCTGATCGCAATTAATGCGGCGTGGTAGACGAGGATGACGGAAGGCGACTTTAGAAAGTTACGGACGCGTTCCATATGAGTCCAGCTAGAAATCTCCGACGAAGTTGTAGACGGCATTCGAGACAACACCTCTTTTCTCTCTTTTTGCGGAGTTGTGAGCAGGTCACTCAGTTAGAAGTAGTGCTTAGCAGTAGTACCGGGAAGCAGGTCCAAATCAGCTGCATCCAGATCAACAGCGACTGACTTTGCTATGCAGTCAACGGAGAGAACCATGCGGTACAAACCCTTGCGTCTGAGAATTACGCCTTCCAAGCCCTTCAGCGGTCCGTGCTTCACTCGTACCTTCTTGCCTTCCGAAAGATAGGGGAAAGGGTGAGCTGGCCGACACTGGAGGGCATTTTTCAGCGCCTCCATGTCATCGTCCGGTATGGGATAGAGATGTCCTGCCAGACTGACAAATCGCACGACTCCAGGCGTGCTCAACACCCGGCTTTTTTCGAAGAGAGAAATTCGCACAAAAACGTAACCGGGGAAAACAGGTAACTCAATTCTTACTCTTCGATCGCTCCATCGACGAAGCTCGCTATATAGGGGGAGATAGGTCTCGATCGACTTTCGCTGCAAGCCCTCACTTACTGTCCGCTCATGACGCGCATTCGTGTAAACCACATACCAATTCGGTTCGCCTGGGGAACCGAGCCGTCCATCCACCGTCCCTGTCATCTTTGGCTAGCTCGGCGTTGGAAAATGGCTCCGCCATTCTGAGCCACAGAGGGAGCTCGCATCAGGAAACTACGAGGCTTTCCCTTTGTCTCCCTCTTGGATTCCGGAGCAACCACTTCGTGCCTTACCGTGGAGCCACCGCTAGGAGGGCAACAACGTGAACTTGGGCCAAGCGCTACTGCGCTGCGCTATCCCGCATTTAACTCCGTTCACGTTCGGGATAAACCGAATATCACCAACGCCTTCTAAGATGCCGCGGGGCAGAGGGCGTTTGCTTTCGGACCAGGCCGCAAAACTCAGGTAATTCGTGTAAGCGCTCGACCTAAGCTCTGGGTTTTCTTGAAGGTGAGTAGCTGATTGTGTCTGCCTGCCGTCCTTTGCCGTCCTTATTTCCTTTATTTCCTTATGATTTCCTTCCAACCTTCCGGCATGTGTGTCGGGCTTGCACATTCCACAGCCAGGCGGCTGGAGGTTGGTCACAAAAATCGATTCGGTTACGCCACTTTTGTTTTCGTTTTTCCACTTCGATCTCCTGCCGCCGCGCGGTCCGCAAAGACGCTTCGCCAAGAATCGGGGAGCATACAGCATTTCCCTAACACCGGTACAGAAACCACCATATGGATTCAGAGTTCCACCAGGGTAGGATGCAAACGTCTTCCCGCACCTTGGGGGAGGGCGTGGGAGATTCTGGAGGTTGGCCCCGGGCCAGACAGGGCCTGATGGTTCGGGGCCGGCCATTTGCACTTGAAAAACTGCACTTTGCAAATATCCATGCTAACGGTGCTTGCTAGCTACTTCGCCCCAAACTCCACCGGGCTACCTGTATCCAATCTATACCGACGCTGCTGAAGACCTGCTGCGCAGGGGCGAAGACCGTAGTCCTTCGGAGTGCACCACAGGAGGCTGAAATTTGATCCCGCTTCTTGGCCAGGTGACGAGCACAAGACATTGCCGACTACGGCGTGATGCTGGCAATGATTGTCATTATCGTCATTTGTGCAATCCAGCTCATCGGCTCGCACGGCAATACCGTGTTCTTCAACGTCGCAAGTTCGATCCAGTGGAAATCCGGCAAGCGGGTCTGCTGCGGACCTGGTAAGTACGTTGGCTTGGACCCGAACCGGGGGAATTTCATCATAAAGCCAGAGTCGGCGCGCAGTCTGTACGCTCAGCACTGTCAGCTTAGCGGAGCACGGCAGTACCCATGGTTCTGGAACGAACATCGACCGCCACGTTTGTAGACGTGCTCGATCGGGTACTCGACAAGGGTATCGTTATCGATTCTTGGATGCGGGTTGCCCTGGCTGGCCTCAACCTGCTCGAACTTGAGGGGCGAATAGTCGTGGCCTATATCAGTACCTACCTGACGCGGACCGACGAGATCGGGTTGGTCCTCTCACCCCCGATCCTGGTTAAGCCAGAGGTTAAGCCAAAAGTTAAGCAGCCAATCACCGAAACGGTGCGGCAAGTCCGTCGCAAATCATCCAGCCGCAGGAACCGAATCGCCTAGCTGAGCTGTAAATCTCGCGGATTTATTTACCTTCCTTGTTTATTTATCTTCTGCGGCATCGGTTATACTGGCGCGCCTCGGTCCTGGAGCGTCCACATGAAGAACTCTATGCTGCGCACCGTTCTGGTCAGCCTTCTCTTCCTGGCTTCCATCGCATGCTTCGCCGGGGCAGACAACACTTCCTCCTCACCAGCGCCGGTGGCCAAGAAGGTTCCGAAGATCACAGAGATCAATGGCCGAAAGCTGGTGGACAACTACTACTGGCTGCGCGACAAGCCTAACCCAGAGGTGAAGGCATATCTCGAAGCGGAGAATGCTTACACCTCCACGGTGATGAAACCCACCGAAGCCCTGCAAAAGAAGCTGTACGACGAGATGCTGGGCCGGATCAAGGAAACCGATGTTGATGTCCCCTACAAAGAGGGCGGCTACTTCTATTACTCGCGCACGGAAGCTGGGAAGCAATATCAGATTCGCTGCCGAAAGAAGGGCAGCGTGGATGCACCGGAGGAAGTGCTGCTCGACATCAACGAATTGGCCAAGGGCCAGGTGTTTATGTCTGTGGCTGCCTACACCGTCAGCCAGGACGGAAACCTGCTAGCGTATTCCGTCGACAACACGGGGTTCCGGCAGTATGTGCTGCACGTGAAAGATCTGCAGACCGGACAGGTGCTCCCTGATCACGCCGAGAAGGTCGGCTCAGTAGCCTGGGCCAACGACAATAAAACATTGTTTTATACCGTGGAAGACGCGGCCAAGCGGCAATATCGCTTATACCGGCACGTCTTAGGCACGAACGGCCCCGATGCTTTGGTGTACGAGGAAAAAGATGAGAGGTTCAATGTTGAGGTCGGAAAGACGCGCAGCCAGGCGTATCTCTTTCTTCTTTCCGGCAGCCACACGACGACCGAAACACGCTATATCCCTGCCGGCGAACCCACCGCTGAATGGAAGATCATGGAACCTCGCAGGCAGGACGTTGAGTATTATCCCGATCACAATGGAGATTTTTTCTACCTGCGCGTGAACGACGCGGGACGAAATTTCCGGCTGGTGAAGGCGCCAGTCGCCAATCCTGGTAGCAAGAGTTGGCAGGAGGTGGTCGCGCATCGTCCCACCGTGATGCTTGAGGACACCGATTTCTTCAAAGACTATTACGTTCTCTATGAGCGGGAGAATGGCTTGCCCCAGATCCGGGTCACCGATCTGGCCAGCGGACGGTCGCGGCGAATCGAGTTTCCTGAGCCTGCTTATCTGGTATTTCCCTACATTAACCGCGAATACGACACCACGAAATTTCGCTACAACTACCAATCATTCATCACACCGCAGTCGATCTTCGAGTACGACATGGTGGGCGGTGACTCGATGCTGCTGAAACAGAAGGAGGTTCCGGGCGGATACGACCGCACGCGCTATCAGGTGGAGCAGATTTACGCGTCGGCATCGGACGGCGTCAAGATTCCAATTTCAGTCGTGCATCTCAAAGGCGCCAAGCTAAATGGCACCGGGCCGCTGTATCTCTACGGGTACGGTTCCTACGGCTATCCCATCGACATCAGTTTCAACTCAAACCTGTTCAGCATGGTAGACCGCGGCGTGGTGGCAGCGGTGGCGCATATTCGTGGCGGCGGCGAGATGGGCAAGGCCTGGCACGATGACGGACGCATGATGCACAAGAAAAATACTTTCGCAGATTTCATTACCTCTGCCGAATATCTGCTGGCACAAGGCTACGGCTCGAAAGACAAGCTGGTCATCGAAGGCCGGAGTGCCGGGGGGCTGCTCATGGGCGCGGTCCTGAACCTGCGTCCCGACTTGTTCCACGCGGCGCTGGTCGGAGTGCCATTCGTGGATGTAATCAACACCATGCTTGACGAGTCGTTGCCGCTGACGGTCCCTGAGTTTGAAGAATGGGGCAATCCTAAAGAGAAGGCGGCTTTCGATTACATGATTTCCTATTCGCCCTACGACAATATTGAAGCCAAGGCTTATCCCAACATGCTGGTGAAGACGTCGTTCAACGACAGCCAGGTGATGTACTGGGAGCCCGCGAAGTATGTGGCCAAGATGCGCGCCGTGCGAACCGATCACAATGTATTAATCCTCAAAACAAACCTCGATCCCGCCGGGCATGGCGGCGCCTCGGGACGATACGACCGCCTGAAAGAGGCGGCATTTGATTATGCGTTTATCCTGACCCAGATGGGGATTGAGAACTGATTGGTTTCTAAGCCAGCCGCAGTGATATCTTTCCGCACTCGGCGGAGTCGTGCCGTGCGATCCGTATGTGATCTCAGGAATCTGGTAACCTGACCTGTTGAGTACACAGCAGGGAAGCGCATGGGGTCCGGTGATCCTCCCGGTCTTCAAAACCGGCGGGCGGCGGGTTTGCCCGTCGCCGGTGCGTTCGACTCGCACACGCTTCCGCCATTTGCTTTCAGGGGTTTGATTCCTATTCCTGGTTGTCGCAATCTGAGATGACGGCAGGGTTGGTCAGTAAAGGTGATAAAAGGACGTGATAAAAGCACGTCGGGTACTCACACGATTGCGGCCCCGACGGCTACGCGACTAGCCCAATTCCTTTAGCGCAGGACCTGCGCTGTCGGCTGACGGCCGATTGCAATCTTCTTTTCTTTCCAATCAACCGCTGAATAACCCCTTTCCTGATCAGGTGGTGTGAGGGAAGTGTGTCTCTCTTGCGAGCCAAGGGACAGCCGGGACCGTCATCAACACCTCAACACCAGCAGTTTCAGCGGATCCAACGGCAGTTTTTTCTTGCAGGCGGACTGATTCAAGCAACGAACGACACCCTGTACGGAACTACCAGCAAGGGAGGCACGAGCTCTGGCCGGGCAACAGCGTCGGGCGTAATCTATACCATCTCCGGGCTGCATCCCAGGTAACAGGGAATTGTGAAAACCGGAAAGCAATATGGCGAACTTATTCCACGATTCTGTGGTCTCGGCTGCGCCGCAGAGCTAGGAGGCGAAGTGCGATCAGTCGCCAAACCAGAAGCCATACAGCGAAATAGGCGAATCCTCCAACAACTTGATCTGCCACGTTCCAGGACGCGCCATGTGCAAATAGGACTTGCGCGGTTTGGAGGCGTACTATGTTGAGGCCGAACAGAGTCACAGCAAGCGCAAACAGTTCTATCAGATTTCTAGCGGCGGACGTTTGCAGATTCCATACAAGCGGAATTGCTGCCATGAAAACGTCGACGAAGGTACAGGCGGTTACAAACTGAAAAAATGTACCATTCACATTGATTGTGTCAGCTGAAACTCGAAAGACCGACATTCCCATCGCCAGCGAAGTTCGCAAGATCGCTTCAGACGTAACCATTCGTAGCGACTGCCACTGGAGTTGGTGTGTGAAAGTAACAAAAAGGACCGAAAGCCCAATGCGAATTGTCACTTCTTGGGTGAGGGAGAACTTGTACAATCGTGTCTGAAGCCGCATTTTGGTGGCTCTGAGCAAACGTCACACAACTAACCTTTTGCGAAGTCGTGGCCGAGCGACGTTCCACAAACCGAGCAAGCACGCGAACGTAACGAGAGCAACAATGCCACCGCCACTCTTTAACACTGTAAACGTAACTGTTTGCGCACCGTTACCTGGCGGTTGCCCAGCGCTCTCGCCCGTCACAATTACGGCGTACGTGCCGGTGGGCGTTTGAGTGCTAGTTGCCACCGTGAGTGTCGCAGTACCTGGCACTGCAATCTGAGCATTGCTTAGCGAGCAAGTAGGGAGCGGACTGCCTCCACTAACAGCGTCAATTGCGACCGTTTTGCAGCCAAGCGTTGCTTGTCCGCTGCTGAAGCCGCCGAACGGATTGATGCTTATCGTGGACGTTGCGGTCGCCTGAGAACGTATCGGTGATGGGGTGAGAGGCGGAACCGACAAGGTGTAAAACGTGGTAGTCGCAGAAAAACTACCCGTCGGACTGGGGTTGACCTGGTTATCGGAGATGATTGTAAGCGTTCCACCGGTTGTGTCGAGCGGCAGAGGAGCGTTGCAGGTCGAACCTGGGGGACCGGCCTGTCCGGGAGATCCACTGAAGCCTGCGCAAGACATTGCCCAGAAAGAGAACGGGAAAGTGTAGTTGCTCTGCAAATCCGTAAGAGGTGCACCAAACAAAGCGTATGGATACGCGACTTCCACACCACGATTGGGAAAGCTTGGGTCCGTGGGAAGAGCTCCCTTTGACCCAAATCCGATCCCACTATTACCGTCATCGACACTGACGAAAACTCCCGCTTCCGGCCGGAAGTTTCCTGCAGTCAGCAGGGCACCGCTGCCCGCATCTTCTATTGCGATCGTTGCCGTGCCGGCAATGTTTTCAAATCCGGTTCCATTGTTGACGCAGCGGTTCCCGTCTTGGCAAGGGGTTGCTGCGACAGCGAACGGAACGGAGTGCGCAGTGTCGCCTACGTAGCTGAACTTCAGTTTTACATTATTGGCAGACCCACCAAACATGACATTCCCCAAGGTTCCGGATGGCCAACCCGGCGGTCCGGTGATTACTTCCCGATAAGCTATTGGCGTGCTTTCAGTCGTTCTGCACTGCCCGAACCATCGACGGCAGCTTCCGTTGGAAGTTCCATCGGGAATACAGGCGTCGCCAGGGCTCGGGATCGGGTGACTGACATATATCGCATCGGATGGCCCAGCGACGGTTGACCCTCGCTGGTCATCGAAGACGTCACACCTAACGTTTCGCCCGTCTCCCGTGA
>DATEPX010000186.1:0-7904 GCA_035272945.1 Terriglobales bacterium | reverse complement strand
TTGCCGATGAAGGAACTCACCACGACATTGGTGGCACCGCCGCCTCCACCTCCTCCACCGCCTCCGCCAGCGGCCTCCGCTTCAGCAGTGAAGCCGCGGCCAGTCGCTAAGATCAATCCCACGGCTGAGCTTCGCACACCGACGCGCATTCCGCAGAAAATACAGAAAGTAAATGATGTGCAGCAGGGTGCGCCGGCCCCGCCAACGACAATCGCGGGTGTGACGGGCGGCGTGCCTGGAGGAGTGGCGGGCGGCACCGTCGGAGGCGTGCTCGGAGGCGTGCTGTCCGGCACTCCGACCCATCTTCCCGAGCAACCCAAGCCGCAGCGCGTGCGTGTGTCGCAGGGTATCACGCAAGGTTTGCTGACTCACCAGGTGAAGCCGGATTATCCTCCCATCGCGAAACAGGCGCGCATTCAAGGGCCAGTGGTCTTGAAGGCCATTATTGGCAAGGACGGGAAAATACAGAATTTGCAAGTGGTAAGCGGACATCCCATGCTGTCGCAAGCCGCGCTGCAGGCCGTGAAACAATGGCGCTATAAGCCGTATTTCTTAAACGGACAGCCGACAGAGGTGGAAACTTCTATTACGGTAAACTTCTCGTTGTCCGGCTGATCTCTGCGACAAGAAGAAAGGGGCCCTGTTTGCTGGTGTGAGGTTTTTGCGCCGCACGCGAGGTCCTTCGGGACCTGTGGCGGTCCCTTAGGATGACGACATAAGCTTCTCACGTTAGGCACGGCGGAGACGCGGCTTGCCGCGTCTCGTATTTTTGTCATCAGACGGGGCAAACCCCGTCACTACCAAGGCTCCCCTTGGGGGTGGCGGTCGTTCGGGATGACGACATCATCGTTGAAACGTGTGGCCGCTACCGTGTCCTGCCGCCCTCTGCCTTCATCTTGTCGCTGGCGCCGGCCTGGGCCGCCGCCAAACGGGCAGTCAGCACGCGGAAGGGCGAGCAGGCAACGTAGTCCATCCCCACCTGATGGCAGAACTCCACAGAAGACGGCTCGCCTCCGTGCTCACCGCAGATTCCCACTTCCAGTTTGGGGCGCGTCTTGCGGCCCTTCTCGATTCCAATGCGCACCAATTCTCCCACGCCCTCGCGATCAATCACCTGGAATGGATCCTGTTTGAGGATGCCCTCGCCCAGGTACGTGGGCAGAACCTTGTTGATGTCATCACGCGAGAAGCCGAAGGTGGTTTGCGTGAGATCGTTGGTGCCGAAACTGAAGAACTCGGCTTCCTTGGCGATCTCGTCCGCAATCAGAGCCGCGCGCGGCAACTCAATCATGGTTCCTACGAGATAGTGGACTTCCTTCTCTTTCTCTTTGAAGACCTCTTCCGCAACTCGGCGGACGACGCCAGCCTGGTGTGCCATCTCTTTCAAGGTAGCTGTGAGCGGAATCATCACTTCGACATGCGGCTTTCCACCTTCCTTGGCGACTGCCACAGCAGCCTCGAAGATGGCGCGTGCCTGCATTTCGGTGATCTCAGGATAGGTGATGCCTAAGCGGCAACCGCGGTGACCAAGCATGGGGTTGAACTCATGAAGTTCTTCCACACGCTGCAGCACTTTCTTGAGCTCCTTGAGTCTTGGCGATTTGGGCTTGGTGGCTTCGAGCACCGCAATCTCTACCATTAACTCTTCCCTTTTGGGCAGGAACTCATGCAACGGCGGATCGAGCAGACGGATAGTTACCGGCAAACCGTCCATGGCGCGGAAGAGCCCAATAAAGTCCGCACGCTGCATGGGAAGCAACTTCTTGAGCGCGGTGCGGCGATCCTTTTCGTTATCCGTCAGAATCATGGCCCGCATGTGCGGAATGCGATCCTCGGCGAAGAACATGTGCTCGGTGCGGCATAGTCCGATGCCTTCTGCACCGAACGCACGAGCCTGGATTGCGTCACGCGGGATATCAGCATTGGCACGCACACCGATCTTGCGGAAAGGCTCTGCCCAACCTAGCAACTTCTGTAATTCGGGATCGTCGGCCTTGGGATCGAGCGTGTTGAGCTTGCCCTTGATCACGCGGCCGGTGATTCCGTCCAGAGAGATCCAGTCTCCGGCCTTGAACACTTGGCCTTTGACCCGCATCTCGCTAGCTCTCTCATTGACTTGAATGTCGCCGGCACCTGCCACGCAGCACTTGCCCATGCCACGCGTAACGACGGCGGCATGACTGGTCATGCCACCGCGCGAGGTCAGAATGCCCGCCGCAACCTCCATGCCATGGATGTCTTCCGGCGTCGTTTCTGCTCTCACCAGGATGACAGGATTTTTCTTTCGCCCGTGCCCCGCCTTCTGCACAGCCTCATCGGCGGTGAATACGATCTGGCCAACCGCAGCACCCGGCGATGCCGGCAATCCCATGGCTAGCACTTCCACTTTGCCGCGTTTTTCGTCCAGACGCGGCACCAGGAAGTCATATAGCTGGTTCGGTTCGACCCTGAAGATCGCTTCTTCTTTGGTGATCAGGCCTTCTTCCACCATCTGAATCGCAACCCGCACTGCCGCCAGTCCAGTGCGCTTTCCGTTGCGCGTCTGCAGCATGTAGAGCTTGCCATCCTGGATGGTGAACTCGAAATCTTGCATGTCCTTGTAGTGCCGCTCCAGGCGCGTGGTGATGTCGCGCAGCTGGTTGTAGACGCCGGGCATGATTTTTTCGAGCTCAACGATTGGTACCGGCGTACGGATGCCAGCGACAACGTCTTCTCCCTGCGCGTTCATCAGGAACTCGCCATAAAACTCTTTGTTGCCGGTAGCAGGATTGCGCGTGAAACCGACGCCGGTGCCGCTGGTGTCGCCGAGGTTGCCAAACACCATGGCCTGCACATTGACTGCGGTGCCCAGTTCATCGGAGATGTTGTTGATGCGGCGGTAGTGTTTGGCACGTTCGTTGTTCCAGGAGCGAAACACGGCGTCGCGTGCCATCACCAGTTGCTCGTGCGGATCCTGCGGAAAATCGCGCTTGGCATTCTTCCTGACGACCTTCTTGTATTCTTCAAGAACTTCCTTCAGCGCCTTAGCGTCGAGGTCGGTGTCGAGTTTGGCTTTCTTCTGCCTCTTCTTGGCGTCGAATACTTCGTCGAACGCGGCCTTCGGAATCTCCAGCACGACGTTCCCGAACATCTGGATGAGGCGGCGGTAAGAGTCAGCCGCGAAACGTGGGTTGTTGCTGCGTTTGGCGAGAGCCTCCACGCTTCTGTCGTTCAAGCCAAGATTGAGAATCGTGTCCATCATTCCCGGCATGGAGAACTTCGCGCCAGAACGCACGCTGACCAGCAGCGGGTTCTCACCCTGGCCGAGCTTCTGACCCTGCAGCTGTTCCAGTCGCACCAGCGCTTCTTCCATCTGGCGATCGACTTCGGGCGAAACACTGGCACGGCGCATGTACTCGCGACATGCCTCGGTCTGAATGGTGAAGCCGGGAGGCACGGGAAGCCCGGCGTTGGTCATCTCGGCGAGGCCGGCGCCTTTGCCGCCCAGTTCGTCTTTCATCTTGCCATTGCCGTCGGCCTTGCCGTCGCCAAAGAAGTACACGTACTTGGGGGCTGGTTTGGGTTGCGTCTTCACTTCTGTTTCAGGGAGAGTTGTCGTCGCCATAATTAGTCCTTAAGTGAGATTTCTTGTAGCGCCGGCATCCTGCCGGGTGTCGTGCGAGTGCCCGCACACTTTTGTCGTTATTTCCCTTCGGTCACGATCTCGGAAAAATCAGCGATGGTCGAAAACTCCTGCAGCAAGCTCTGCAACAGCGCTAGCCGGTTTGCCCGAATACGTTCGTCATCCACCATCACCAGGACCTTATCGAAAAATGTGTCCACCTTGGGCCGCAGCCTGGAGATCTCGACCAGCGCCTGCTCATAATTGTGCTCGCTGCGGAGTGTCTCGACTTTTTTCGCCGTCCCCGGGATCACTACGGCCAAGTCCTTTTCTGCTGGCTCCTGAAATGCGGCCCCGTCGATAGCCTTCCCGGGCTGCTTCCCTGCCTCGCGAGCCTGCCGCAGAATATTCTTGATGCGCTTGCAAGCGATCGAGATGGATTCGAAATCCGCAGAAGACCGGACCTTGGTGACTGCCTCAGCCCGGGCGATCGCATCCATCACATTCTCCGAGCCCGCAGCCAGCACGGCGTTGGTTACATCATACGAAAAACCGAGCACATCTTTCAGGTAGAACTCCAGACGTTCGCGGAAAAAATCGCGAATCGAGCCCGCAAAATCCACCCTCGCGGAAAACTTCTTCTCTGCTTCCGATCCTTCGTAAATTGCCCGGGCGTCGCTGAAGAGTTGACTCAAACCGATAGGCAACTTGTGCTCGGCAGTCACCCTAATAATCGCGTTTGCCTGCCGCCGCAGGGCAAAGGGGTCTTTTGACCCGCTTGGGATCAGACCCAAGGCAAACATTCCGGCGATGCTGTCGGCCTTGTCGGCAATCGAGAGCACCGCGCCTTCCACCGAGTGGGGCACGGAATCGTCCATGGATTCCGGCTTGTAGTGGTCGTAGATAGCGTCGGCAATGGCGAAGCGAGTTGCTTGGGGCAAATCCGGATCGAGTTGCTGGGCGCGCGCATACAATCCTCCCACGATGCCCTGCAAGTCGGTAAATTCCTTCACCAGCTCGGTGGTGAGGTCAGCCTTGGCCAGACACGCCGCTTTGTGGACCACTCCCGGACGAACTGTCACGCCCGCCTGCCGCAGGACTTCGCATAGCCAACTGGCAAGTCGCTGAACGCGCATGGTCTTGTCGTAGTAGCTGCCCAAATCTCTTTGAAAGGTAACCTGCTTGAGCATTTCCACTCGCTCACGTAATGAGTGCTTCTGGTCCGTCTGCCAGAAAAATCGCGCGTCGTTGAAGCGAGCCCGCAGTACGCGCTCGTGACCGTGCCGGATGATGCCCTGCGGATCGCCGTCAGTGTTCAGGGCCGCAAGAAAATGCGGCGCCACTTTTCCGCTCGCATCTTCTACCGCGAAATATTTCTGGTGGTCGCGCATGACTGTCACCAGCACTTCCTCAGGAAGCTGCAGGAACTCGCGTTCGAAGTTGCCCAGGATCACCGACGGGAACTCCGTGAGATTAATTACGGTGTCCAACAACTCCTTATCCTCGCGCCAGCGTGCGCTGGGAATGGCCCGAGTGGCGACATCGAGTTGCTTGCGAATCTGTTTCTCTCGAGCGCCCCGGCTAAGAACCTTTGCTTTTTCCAATACTTCCAGATAAGGTGCGCCCGCAGATGAAATCTGCACCGGCCGGTCGGCCAGAAGGCGATGGCCGCGTGATTGATTGCCGGCGCGAATGCCACCAAATTCCAACGGAATGACTTGCCCGTCTAGCAGGGCCACGAGCCAGCGCACGGGCCGCACAAAGCGTTCCGTCGGTTTGCGCCAGTACATGCTTTTTGGCCAGTAGATCGAACTGATCTCTCGGGGAAGAGCCTCGGCCAAGATTTCGGCCGCCGGACGCCCTTTCCTGGTGACCTGTGCGGCAAGATATTCGCCTTTGGAGGTGGTCACCTTGCTCAACTTCGAGACTTCCACGCCGACTTTCTTGGCGAAAGCTTGTGCCGCGGAAGTAGGCTGCCCGTCTTTGTAGGCAACGTTGGTGGAGGGCCCGGTGACTTGCTCGGTCACGTCGGGTTGGGCGCTCGGAATCCCCGAAGCGAGCACGGCCAGGCGCCGCGGTGTATCAAGGTAGGAGACCGAGCCGCTGGCGGGAAGGCGTTCCCGTGTCAACAAGTCATTGACGCGGGTTCTCAGTTCCAGAGACGCAGCGTCGATCATACGCGCCGGAATCTCTTCACAGCCGATTTCGAGGACAAAGTCAGGCATTCGATTAAGTTCAAAAAAGCAGATTCCTCGCGGCTAAAAGCCGCTCGGAATGACAAGACTCCGATACGTCGTTTTGGCATGGCTAAAAGCCATGACCTTCCACAAAAAGCGAATCCTCGGGTCAATGGTCACGAAACCGCAGTTACGGGTTTTTCTTTCTTTTCGGTTTTCAGTTTCCCTATTTCCTGGCCTGCATCTGCCTCCGGTTCTTCTCCGCGCTGTTGCTCGACGTAAGCCTTGGCAATGCCGACAGCCAGCCCGCGTACGCGTGCAATGACCCCAACGCGCTCGGTTACGGAAATGGCGCCACGTGCATCCAGAATGTTGAACAGGTGCGAACACTTGAGACACAGATCGTAGGCCGCCAGGAGCGGAAAGCGGTGCCTGTCAAACTTAAGCGGCCCGTCAGTTATCTCTTTCCTTCCAGACGCCGCGTAAGCTTCGAGAAGCGCCTTGCACTCGGCCTCGTACAGTTCGAAATGCTTCCAGGTCTTCTCGACGTCCGCTGCCTCGAAGTTGTAGACGGAGAACTGCAGCTCGTCGGCCAGGCGCACGTCGCCATAGGTCGTGACTCGACCTGTCTCCGGATCGCGCGCCCAAACGATGTCGTAAATGGAATCCACATCCTGAAGAAACGCCGCGATACGTTCCAGCCCGTAGGTTAACTCCGCGGAAATTGGATCCAGGTCCACGCCTCCACACTGCTGGAAGTAAGTGAACTGGGTAATTTCCAAACCGTCGAGCATGACCTGCCAGCCAATACCCCAGGCGCCGAGCGTGGGCGATTCCCAATTGTCTTCTTCAAACTTGATATCGTGCTGACGCAGGTCAATGCCCATGGCCGCAAGAGACTCCAAATAGAGCTCCTGCACATTTTCCGGCGGCGGCTTCAAAATCACCTGCAACTGCATGTGCTTGAACAGACGGTTGGGATTCTCTCCGTAACGCCCATCGGCCGGGCGGCGAGAAGGCTGAACGTAAGCGACCTTGTAGGGATCAGGCCCCAGCACGCGCAGGAAGGTTTCGGGCGCCATGGTTCCCGCTCCGACTTCCACGTCATAAGGCTGCTGCAGCACGCATCCGCGCTCAGCCCAGAATGTCTGCAGACGCAGAAGGAGTTCTTGGAAAGTCGGCGGGTTGGACTTGGTCGGATTCAAAATCAGGGGTTACGTCCTTGCACTTGGCACTTTAGCCCCTAAGCATCTGCACCGGGAGACCCCAATGGCTAAGTGCTAACTGCTAAGTGCTGATTTTCTCCAGCATCGCTGCCGTGATCAGCTTCTTCTCTATGTGCCGTTCCAGGGTTTGCACCAGGAACTTCCGCAAGTCGCTGGCGCGTACCTTAGACCATGCAGTGGAGCTGAAACTTTCCACCGGTGCTCGGAACATTTGTGCCGCAAGCGATCGCGAATCAGTCGACATTTCCGAAGACGCCATCCGTTTATCCTCCGGGCACATCAATCCGTCTGCCAACGCGTGAAAGAAGGCCCGGCTGCCATTGAGCTCCCGCCCGCAGACGATGCAGTCCGAGAGTTCCGGCAAGAATCCCATCAGCCTGGTCAGCCAGAGCTCAAAGTAGGTGACCGGCATCCAGACGTTCGGGCCGCTCAACGTTCGCAGGACCGAAAGCGTCAGGCGAAAAACCGCATCGTTCGCCTCGCGATCCGGCAACAACTCATCGAGCAATTCGGCGATGTGGCCCAGGGCGACCGCGCGAGGGTAACTGACTTCACTCGCCAACGGCGACTCGATGACCTCACAGGAATCCAGCCGGGTTAGTTCCTGGCCTTCGCGATCCTCGTAATAAGCCCGGTCGTACGTCAGCGGTTCGAGTGCACCCCCGAAACGACGCTTGGATTTCTTGGCCGACCGCGCTACGCCGCGAACTTTGCCTTCCAGGCGCGTGAAAAACGTGACCAGCAGGTCCGCTTCGCGCAGCGGATACGTGCGCAGGATGATGGCCTCGGACTCCTTCAGCGGCATCGACGCTCACCGCCTGCCGCGCAGCATAGGCACTACGTCACTCGGTCGCAGCAAGTTAATCTTTGATTGTAATCGAGGGTGCAGTGGATGGAAAG
>DATEPX010000185.1:0-14338 GCA_035272945.1 Terriglobales bacterium | reverse complement strand
CCTGGAAAACGCCCGCTTCTTCCGCTACGGGCAAATCCATCGCAACACCTACATCAACGGTCCTACGCTGCTCCGCGAGACGCTCCAGATGAAGGACCATCCTCGAATCTTCTTTGCTGGCCAGATCTGCGGTGTGGAAGGCTATGTGGAATCCATGGCCACGGGCCTGATGGCAGGCGTACACGCGGCTGCTCTGGCTTCCGAGTTGGAGTTGATAGCACCTCCCCGCGCCACGGCCTTCGGCTCTCTCGTCCACTATGTCACTCAGGCCAGCCCGAAGAACTTTCAGCCGGCCAATGTCACGTTTGACCTGCTGCCCCCGTTGGAAAGCAGGGTTCGGGACCGCCAGCAGAGGCACCGAGCGCAGTGCCAAAAAGCTCTACAAGAATTCCAGGACTGGCTCGCTCGGGCAATTCCCGCCGCCGCCCTTTCTTAGGGGAGGTCGACCGCCAGCCAATCGACAATCGACAATCAAAAATCAACAATTCTCGAGCGTTGTCCGGAACTTCTCTAGCCTCCCAGGTGTCTGTTTTTTCAGACACGCGTGCCGAGAGGAGTATCCGATGGCATTCTCCATGGCAGGCGGTAGTCCGTCTAATCCCGAAATCAACATCACGCCGCTGATCGACATCCTACTGGTGCTCATCATCATCTTCATCGTAATCGACACCTGGACCCCGAAACGCAAAGGCCTCGAAGCTGAGATCCCCGAGCAGCAGAGCCAGACATCACCGGTGCGGCAGCCCGTTCGCACGATCGTTGTTCAGGTGCTTGGGCAAGCCGACAGAGTTCCCGCCGTAAAGATCAACGAAGAAGAGGTCAGCTGGGACACGTTGGAAGGACGTCTGCGCGCCATCTACAACACGCGTGCTGAAAAGGTAGCCTTCGTCCAAGCCGCCAAAGAAATTGATTTCGACTACGTGGCCCAGGTCATCGACATGGCCCACGAAGCCGGAGTGCAACGCATTGGCTTGATCACTGCGGGACCCCGCCAGGAGGCACGGTTGAGATGAGCCTCTGATTTGTGTTTGTGAGCTGAGTGTGCGGGCGGGACGCCCGCATTGACAGCCGGCAAGATGCCGGCGCTACTTCTAGTCTCGCGCCCGGTTCTTGATCCATATCGGCGTGCCAATGAATCCGAACGCCCGCCGAATCTGATTCTCAAGGAACCGCCGATACGAGAAGTGCAGCTTCACCGCGCGATCGGTGAACAGGACGAAGGTGGGTGGGGCAACCGCGGCCTGAGTCATGTAATAAATCTTGACTTGCTGCTTCGCAGGCACGGACGCGCGCTCAAAGTCGACTGTTTTCAGGAAGCGATTCATTTCTGCGGTTGGAATACGCTTGCGTCGCTCCGCCCCGACTAGCTCAATCGCGGGACAAATCTTGTCCATGCCTTTGCCGGTCAAAGCGGAAACAAATAAAACAGGCGCGTAGGAGAGAAACTTCAAGCCATATCGCAGCTGTTGTTCGTAGAGATTGCGGTCCGTGGTCCGCTTGCTCTCCTGGATGCGTGCCGCTTTGGACTGGCTGATGGCTTGTTTCTGTCCGCTCGCCACCAAGTCCCATTTATTGACCACGACAATCACCGACCGCCCGCTCTCATGTGCATAGCCGGCAATGGCAGCATCCAATGCGCTTACGCCTTCGGTAGCGTCAATCACCAGCAGTGCGATATCAGCAGCTTCGAGATGCTTGCGCGCCATGACCACGGATAGCTTCTCGGCCATCAATCTGGTTTTGCCCTTGCGGCGGATGCCGGCTGTATCGATGAAGCGGAAGCGCTGCCCGTCGCGCGCCACGATCTCGTCTACGGCATCGCGCGTAGTTCCTGGAATGGGTGAAACGATGGCTCGGGATGAACCGGTCAGCTGGTTGAGCAAGGTCGATTTACCGACATTCGGATGCCCGATGATGGCAACCTTGACTTCCGCTGGTTCCTCTTGCGTGTCTTCCTCTGTGGTCTCGGCGGTAGATTCTTTTGGAAGGACTTCCAACACAGCATCCAGCAGCTCATCGATACCGCGTCCATTTTCGGCTGAAATTCCGAACTGGTGGCGTATTCCGAGCCTGTGAAAGTCGTTCGCCAAACTCTCCTGCTTGGCCGTGTCGATCTTGTTGATAGCCAGAAACAGGGGCTTGCCGCTGCGAAGGAGCAACCGTGCCAGCTCCATATCAGGCGCAGCGAGCTCGCTGCGGCCATCGACGAGCAGGATGACGGCATCTGCTTCTTCCAGCGCCACCTTTGCCTGGCGGAAGATTTCCGCCGGAATCAGCTCTTTCTCCTCCGGAATGATGCCGCCGGTATCGACCGCACGCAGCTGCCGCCCCCGCCACTCAGCGTCAGCGTAAAGCCGGTCGCGGGTGATGCCGGGCTCATCGCCCACAATGGCGCGTCGTGATCCCACCAGGCGGTTGAAAAGCGTAGATTTGCCGACATTGGGTCGCCCCACTATCGCAACGGTCGCAACGCGGGCCGGGGTGGCGACGCCAGTGAGCGAGTTGGTATAGGGCATAGCCAGTGCTTGCTTTCCCGCCGTGGCAAAACCGCCACGGCCGCACAGGCGAGGACGCCTTGTGCCTACATGGGCCGTGAAGCTTATTATAGAGACTCCTTGGCTCCCACCTCCCAACCCGCGTCCTGCCGCGCCAAGCACGATTACACCCTGTACCAATTCTTTTCCTCTGGAGGAGTGCTTTCGCGAACGCATCCGGCGTACGAATTTCGCCGCGGACAGCTCCAGATGGCGCAAGCCGTCGAGCAGGCACTCGAAGAGAAGCGCCACCTGATCGTGGAAGCGGGGACGGGCACAGGAAAGACGCTCGCCTACCTGCTGCCGGTAATCCGTTCGGGCAAGCGGGTCCTGATCTCCACCGGAACCAAGAACCTTCAGGAACAACTTTTCTACAAAGACATTCCCTTTCTTGAGCAGGCGCTGTATCCCAACGGCGAAGCCAAGTTGAGAGTCTGTTACATGAAAGGCCGAGCCAACTATCTCTGTCGCAAGAAGCTCTACGATCTCACCGACCAGCCGGTGCTGAGTGGCCTGGAAGAAATCGAGCAATATCGCGCGATCGCGGCATGGGAAAAGACGACCCAAACCGGCGACCGGTCCGAACTGGCGTCTTTGCCGGAAGCCAGCGCGCTCTGGCCCAAGCTGGACGCTCGCTCCGAAGCCTGTCTCGGCCAGAAATGCAGCTCTTGGGACCGTTGCTTTATTACCGAGATGCATCGCCGCGCCATGGAAAGCGACATCATCATCGTCAACCATCACCTGTTTTTTGCTGACCTCTCGATCAAGCAGGCCACCGAGTATGCCCCCGACGCCGGAATCCTCCCCGAAGTAGGCGCCGTAGTTTTTGACGAGGCGCATGAACTGGAGGGCGTTGCCGGCAGCTACTTCGGCGTGTCGGTCAGCAATTTGCGTATTGAGGATCTGATCCGGGACGTGGAGTCTTCTCTGCAGCGCCACCATCTGCTCTCCGCCACAATCGCGGGCGCGACGCGCAATCTGCGTGAACGTTCGCAATTCTTCTTTGCTCTGCTGCCGCCCGGTGCTGGCCGGTTCGCCTTCCAAAACCGCCCCCAGTTTCTCGAGGAGAATGGCGACGAATTCATCGGACTGATGCAGGCCCTGGGTCGGCTGGCTTCCGAGATCCAGAATCTCTCCCAGAAGCCGGAAGAGGTTTTCAGTTTCGTTCGCCGGATCGAGGAACTCCAGGTGCAGTTTCGTTTCCTGATGGAATCTGAAGATCGCAATACGGTCTTCTGGATTGAACGCCGCGGAGGACGTGGGACGAGCCGGGATGGGCACGGGGTCAGCCGTGCCGATAAGTCGTCCCTGGAATCCGGGGCCTTAGCCCCTGAGAGCAAGACCACATACCGGCGATCGAATGTCTTCCTGCAAGCCACTCCCATTGACGTTGCCCCTATCCTGAAAACCTGCCTCTTCGACCAACTGGACTGTGCCGTGCTGACGTCGGCCACACTGGCTGTCGGCGGAGGCTTTGAATACATCCGCCAGCGTCTGGGAGTGGAGCACGCCCGCGAGTTGGTACTGCCGTCGCACTTTGACTATCAAAACCAGGCCCTGCTCTACGTGCCCCGAGACCTGCCCGATCCTCGCACGCCTCAGTTTTCCACGCGCGCGGCCGACCGCATTCGCCGCCTTCTGGAAATTACTCGCGGCCGGGCTTTCTGCCTGTTTACCAGCTATGCCCAAATGAACGAGATCTACCAGCGCCTTTTGGGCGAGCTGGAGTTCCCTATGCTTCTTCAAGGCGATGCGCCGAAGAGTGTGTTGCTGGAAGAGTTTCGCCTCACCCCGCACGCCGTCCTGTTCGCTACTTCCTCTTTCTGGCAAGGAGTGGATGTCCAGGGCGAACAGCTCAGTTCGGTAATCATTGACCGCCTGCCGTTTGCGGTGCCTACCGACCCGGTGGTTGCAGCGCGTGTTCGCGCGGTGGATGAGGCCGGGGGCAACGCCTTCTTCCAATACCAGGTTCCCGCTGCGGTGATTACCCTGAAGCAGGGTTTTGGCCGCCTGATCCGTTCTCTTCATGACCGCGGTCTGCTCTGCCTGCTGGACAATCGGATGCTCAACAAGCGATACGGCCGCGTGTTTCTGGAAAGCCTGCCTAACTACCGCAAGACCGTAGAACTGAAGGACGTGGAAAGCTTCTTCGCAGTTCATTAGTTCTTTAGGTGTCTCCAATCGTGGTCTCAGCCGCCCTGGCCATTTCGCTGTAAAATAAATAATTACGCGGCCAATCCGGGTTTATGCCGCTCCGCAAAGGGACTCCATGTTCGAAGTCACCGTCGAAGACTCGTTTGCGGCAGGCCATTACCTGCGCAACTACAAAGGCAAGTGCGAGAACCCGCACGGACACAACTACAAGGTGCGGGTCACGCTAGCCGGCCGGGAACTTGATAAGGCGGGGCTGCTGCTCGACTTCAAGGACCTGCGCGAAGTCATGAGACATGTGATCGACCGGCTCGACCATCAGATGATGAACGACCTCGAGCCGTTCACGACCATCAACCCTTCGGCGGAGAATCTGGCCAAGTATTTCTATGATGAAACCAACAGTAAGCTCCATGGGCAGACGAACGGCCGAGTTCGTGTGAAGGACGTCACCATCTGGGAGACGGATGAGACCACGGCCAGATACTTCGAGTAAGCTTCGAATCAGTCTGGTATCCAGCTACTCGGGCAACTAATCATCGAGAGCTGGTATCTGATACCCTCACATGCAAATTACGGAGATCTACAAATCGATTCAGGGTGAATCCTCCTACGCCGGCCTGCCGTGTGTCTTCGTTCGGCTGACCGGTTGCAATCTGCGCTGCTCCTGGTGCGATAGTGAGTACACCTTCACCGGGGGCCAAAAGATGACCCTAGAAGAGATTGAGGCCGAGGTCGAGCAACTCAGCCCCGAAGGCGGACTGGTCGAGATTACCGGCGGCGAACCCCTGCTGCAGGAAAAAGAGGTGATCCCGCTCATGGATCGGCTGCTCAACTCTGGCTACACCGTGCTGCTGGAGACCAGCGGCGAGCGCCCCCTGGACAAAGTTCCCCGGGAGATCATCAAGATCGTAGACGTGAAATGCCCCAATTCCGGCGAGCCGGACACCTTCCGCATGGAAAACCTCGATGCCTTGACTTCCCGGGATGAGGTCAAGTTCGTCCTCAGCGACCGGGTGGACTATGAGTTTGCCCGCGCCTTTACCGCCGACCACAAGCTGGGTGGTCGGGTCAGTTCGGTAATCTTCTCCCCGGCCTTCCACAAAGAGGCAGGCGGCGGACGCGACACTTCACACTGCCTGCTTGATCCCCGCGAACTGGCGGAATGGATGCTGGCCGACAATGTGCCTGCCCGTCTGGGGCTGCAGATCCACAAGTTCATTTGGGACCCAGCGATGAAGGGCGTCTGAGGAATACGAGAGTTCGTAAATAATCCAACAACTTAGCTGGGCAGTAGCAAGGCCTCAAGTATCATCTAATCAAATGAGAGAGTTGAAGCCTCGAGCTGTGGTTCTGTTAAGCGGCGGGATGGATTCGTGCGTCTGCGCCGCCTTGGCAGCGCGCGATTATGATGCGGCTGCTCTGCACATCAGTTACGGGCAACGCACGGAGGAGCGCGAGCGCCGCGCTTTTGTCGGCATCTGCGAGACCCTAGGAATCAAGGACCGGCTGGCAGTCCGCAATGAGGCGTTACGCGCCATCGGCGGCTCGGCGCTGACCGATCCTACTATAGCGGTGCCGGACTCCGCCTTGCTTGGGCACGACATTCCGGTGACGTATGTCCCGTTTCGTAACGCGCATTTTCTGGCGGTGGCGGTGAGCTGGGCCGAAGTTCTGTGGGCAGAAAAGGTGTTTATCGGAGCTGTGGAACAAGACAGCTCGGGTTATCCCGATTGCCGCCCTGCGTATTACAAGGCATTCAACGAAGTGGTACGGGCGGGCACCCGGGAGGGCAATATTGAGATAGTGACGCCGCTCATCGGCATGCGCAAAGCGCAGATTGTGAGGCTCGGCCTTGAACTCGGTGCGCCCTTCGATTTAACGTGGTCTTGCTATAGCCGCCAGGATCGCGCCTGTGGAGTCTGTGACAGTTGCGTTTTGCGCCTGCGCGCATTTCAGGATGCCGGCGCCAGTGACCCGATACCATATCTGGAGTCAGCAGTGCGCAGCGGCTGAGCTGAAAAGAGTTCTGAAATCCTCGGATTGGCTGGGAGGAAGTTATGAAACGTCAATTCATCCTTTTTGTACTGGCCGCGATGATCGCGGCGCTCTGCCTGCCTCCTGTCTTTGCGCAGGCTACCGGCACGGTTAAAGGCGTATGCACGGACGTGGAGGGCAAACCTATTGCTGGCGCCACGGTCGAGTATCGCAGCGTGGAGACCGGACGCAAGTATGCCCTGAAGACCAATAACAAGGGTGAATTCTTCTCGCTGGGCGTCGCTCCGGGAAAGTACAACGTGGCCCTTATCAAGGATGGAACAGAGGTGTTTCATTTCGCCAATGTTCCCGTCACTCTGAACGAGGAAACCAACGTCCTGAACTTCGATCTGAAGAAGGAACAGGCGCGCGCCGCGCAAGGTCAGGGCCTCACGCCGGAACAGCTCAAGCAGCAACAGGAACAGCAGGCCAAGGTTGCCAAAGAAAACGCCAGTATCAAGGGTCTCAACGAGAAGTTGGCTGTCTCCCGCCAGGCCATGGCTGCCGGAAATTTTGACCAGGCTGTTCAGGCCATGACTGAAGCTACCCAGATGGATGCCACGAAAGACCTGATCTGGTTCACCTTGGGGGACGCTTACTCCGGAGCCGCCAAGAAGACGGCTGCCACCGACCGGGCCGCCGCGAAGTCGGAATACGCGAAGGCCGTGGAAGCCTATCAAAAGGCGATTGCCATCAAGCCCACCGCCGATTACTACAACAACATGGCCCAGGCCATGGCAGGCGCCGGCCAGCTCGATGACGCCGTCAAGGCCTATGATCAGGCTGCCCAGCTCGATCCTACGCGCGCCTCCATGTTCTATTTCAACAAGGGTGCCGTACAGACCAACTCGGGCAAAGTTGATGATGCGATCGACAGCTTCAAGAAGGTCATCGCTACCGATCCCAACAAGGCGGACGCGTACTACTGGCTGGGTGTGAACATGATTGGCAAAGCAACCTTGAAGGGCGACAAGATGGTCGCACCCGAGGGCACCTCCGAAGCTTTCAACAAGTATCTGGAACTGCAGCCCAACGGTCCCTTTGCTGAGCCAGCCAAGCAAATGCTGGCCAGCATCGGTGCGACCATCGAAACCACCTACGGCAACAAGAAGAAAGCCAAATCCAAGTAATAACTGTGTGGGGACGGGTCTCTGACCCGTCCAACCCAGCCCACGTAGGGACAGCGGCCCCGGCTTCTGGCCCAATCGAAGCTCGGCGGGCGTTCCAATTTCTGACATTACGAAGGTCCATGCCCTTGACGTTCTTCATGGAACCTGTCTTCCATTCACGCTAAATTAGAATTTCGGTCGAACTGAACCGCTCAGCCCTCCCCCGCGCTGACCGCCCCAACCAGTTCGTCGAGGTAGGAAATGGCCGCGCCAGGCATAGCTCCGATTTCGGTCTCCCTCGACCTGCCCGAGTCGGGTGCAGGAGCAACTGAGGCATTGCTGGCCGCCATGTTGCACGCCTCAGAAGGCGTGAGCGATCTTATTTTTTCCCCTGGCCGTCCGCCCCAAGTAGAAATCCACGGGCAGCTGGTTGCTGTCCAGGTGCCGCGCTTGCCGGTGCTGACTCCAGACCACACCCGTCACATCGCTTCCGACCTTATCGCCAGCAATAAGCAGGCCATCAGCAGCCTGCGTGAGCAAGGCGCCTGCGACATTTCCTACGGCCTGGCGGGACAAGCGCGCTTCCGCGTGAACGTCTTCATCCAGCGTGGCAGTTGTGCCATCGTGATGCGGGTCATTCCCACCGATATCCCGGACTTCACGGCCCTGAACCTTCCGCCCCGCCTGGCGGAAGTTGCCGACTTGAAAAGCGGGATTGCTTTGGTGACAGGCCCGGTTGGCTGTGGGAAATCATCGACCCTGGCAGCAATTCTGGACCGTATCAACACCGAGTACAGTTATCACATCATCACCGTCGAAGACCCGATCGAGTTCCTGCACAACCACAAACGCTCAACGATCCACCAGCGAGAACTGCACAGCGACGCTCCCAGTGTTTCGCTCGCGCTGCGAGCGGCCCTGCGCCAATCTCCCAAGGTGATCGTCATCGGGGAGGTGCGTGACCGCGAGACCATCGACATTGTGCTCGACGCTGCCGAAACCGGTCACCTGGTGCTCTCCAGCATGAATACGCTGGATGCGTCCAAAACGGTGGAGCGAATCGTCGGCTCATTTTCGCCCGCTGAGCAATGGTCGGTGCGCACCCGCCTGGCAAAATCTTTCCGCTACATCATTTCACAGCGCCTGATTCCGCGCGCCGACGGAGCCGGCCGGGTTCCTGTCGTCGAGATCCTTAAGGCCAACCAACAAACTCGCGATTGCGTAGAGAACGGGGAACACGAAGGCCATACTCTGCTCAGTTGCATCAAGTCCGGGAGAGCCGAAGACATGCAGCACTTCGACGCTGAGATTGAGAAACTGGTCCGCGCCGGCATAGTAGACCTGGAGACCGCTCTCAACTACGCCATCAACCCCAGCCAGTTGCGGCAAACGCTCGGGAAGTAATTGTCGACTGTTGATTTTTGATTTCTAGAATAACGTTCCTCGCTGTCATCCGGAGGACCCCTGGTAAAATCAGCAATCAGCAATCCTAAAATCCCGTGCTGTATGATCTCCCCATGTCCCTAGTTCCCGTGCCAAGTCTGGTGCTCTCCTTCGAAGACGCTCGGCAGGTTGTGGAGGAACACGCGGCAAAGCTGCGTCCCGTCGGCACGGAGAAACTCGATCTATTGCCGGCAAGCGGTCGTGTACTGGCAGAACCCATCCACGCCGATCGCGACTTTCCGCCTTTTCCTCGCGCCGCCCGCGACGGCTATGCAGTGCGGGCGTCTGACCTCCTTCATGTGCCCGCCAGGCTGGAAGTCATCGCAGAGATCAAGGCTGGCGCCGCGCCGGAAGACCTGCCGGAGAGCGTGGAATCCGGACAAGCCGTCGCAATCATGACCGGGGCACCAGCTCCTGTTGGGACCGATGCGGTCGTCATGGTGGAATACACAAGACGTACGCAAGACCAGGTTGAGATCGCCAGAGCAATTCGCGCCGGCGACAATATCGTCCCTGCCGGCTCAGAGGCTCGCAGAGGTGACTTGCTGCTGGCGCCCGGCACGCGCTTGAACCAGGCGGCTATTGCCGTTGCTGCGTCGGTCGGCAAGCCACAAGTGCAGGTTTATAGGAAACCGAAGGTGGCTGTGCTCTCGACCGGCGACGAGGTCGTACCCATTGACACGCACCCCGGTCCAAACCAGATCCGCAACTCCAACAGCTACTCTCTGGCTGCCCAGATTCTGAGCGCAGGCGGCGAGCCCGTTCTCTTGCCGATCGCTCCAGATGAGCCTGATGAGCTCTCAGAATTAATCCGCCAGGGACTGCGCTACGAGCTGCTTCTTTTAGCCGGCGGCGTCTCAATGGGGAAGTACGATCTCGTAGAGGAAGTCATGGCTCGTCTGCAAGCCGGGTTCTTCTTCACGGGCGCGCAAATTCAACCGGGACGGCCGATCGTATTTGGGGTAGCGCCGGCGTCCTCGCCGGCAACACAGGGAACCTCCTTAGGCACTGACGCGAGCAATACGTACTTCTTCGGCTTGCCCGGCAACCCCGTGTCGACGATGGTGACCTTCAACCTGTTTGTTCGTCCCATGCTCGACGCCCTCACCGGAGCGATACAGCACAGGCTAGTCTTTCTTCATGCCCGGCTGAAGACAGAGATCAGGACGAAGACAGGATTGAAACGGTTCTTGCCCGCGATCTTATCGGGCGAATTTGAGCGCGCCGAAGTAGAACTGGCAGGCTGGCAAGGCTCCGGCGACATCGCCACAACCGCTCGTTCCAACTGCTACATCGTGATCCCACCCGACCGCGACCAAATCCCGGCCGGCGAATGGGTGCCGCTGCTCCTAGGTTAGGGCGCGGTCATGTTTGCATTCACTTGTCATTCCGTCTCTAACCGGCTTCAGCCGGTGAGGAATCTGCTTTTTCTCGGAACCAGGAGACAAGAGCAGATTTCTCGCTCCGCTTGAATGACACCATGCATAAGCCAGGAGCCGCCCTGGATCCAGAGTCTGTTTCTCCGAACGCACTCTTGCACTCTCCCCAGGGTTGCCGAACATCTTCCATGATTCTCTGGTACTCCGGGTCGTTAGGCCGGGAACGGAAAGCAAGTCAATTTAGTTTTAGTCGTTGGTCTTTTGCCAAAGCGTCTTGCTAACGACCGAAGACCAAAGACCTACGACCAGCATGTAAGATAGACCTTGATGCCTCGCAAGCTCTCGCATTACGACCAAGCCGGCCGCGCCAGCATGGTGGATGTGTCCGCCAAAGTTGCAACCCGGCGCGAAGCCGAGGCCACCGCCTTGGTCGCCATGCAGCCCGCGGTGCTGAAAGCCTTGCCCAAGAACCCCAAGGGCGATCCCCTGGAAGTCGCTCGCCTGGCAGGCATTATGGCAGCCAAGCGTACGGCAGAACTGATCCCGATGTGCCATCCGCTGCCCCTCTCGCACGTTGATGTGCGTATGCGGCTATGCGAGAATGGCGTCACCATTGCCTCAAAAGTAACGACCACGGCCGTAACTGGCGTGGAGATGGAAGCGCTGGTTGCCGCCAGCGTTGCCGCTCTGACTGTGTACGACATGTGTAAGGCCCTGGACAAGGGCATCGAGATCCGTCATGTCGTACTCGAAAGCAAGTCCGGCGGCAAGAGCGGAGACTACCGCCGCAAGAAGCATTAGTTTATGTCCAACAACGTCAAAGTTCTGCTGGTGGACGACAATCCCATGGTGCTGGGAATGCTTAAGCAGAGCTTGTCTTCGATGGCCGACGTCAAAACTGCCAGCGACGCGCCTGACGCCCTGCTCAAGGCCGTGGATGACCCGCCCGACGTCCTGGTCAGCGATTACCGAATGCCCGGTATGGACGGCCACCAGCTGATCGAGAAACTCAAGAGCCGCCCGTCGACCGCGAGCGTAGCTGTCATCCTCCTGGCCACCAAGGGCGACATCAGCGAGCGCCTCTCGGCCCAGGAACCGGTAGATGAATATGTCGAGAAACCATTCTTCCTGAAGGAAGCGACCCACCGCATCAAGAAAGTCATCGACAAGATCGCGCTGGAGAAGATGGCCAAGGCTGCCTCCAGCGATGGCATTTTGCGCGGCAGCCTCTCGCAGATGAATGTGATTGACCTGGTGCAGTCGCTCGAGATGGGCCGGAAAAGTTGCCTGCTGACGCTCACTCAAGACCAGGATCGCTGTGAAATGTACTTCAACGAAGGCCAGGTCGTGCATGCCACTTATGGTTCTCTCAGCGGCGACGAGGCTGTCTTCAAAGTTCTGCGCTGGACCGGCGGCAACTTTCAGATCAACTTCGAAGGCAAGACCAAGCAGCAAAGCACCACTCTGAACACGCAGGGACTTCTGATGGAAGGCCTCCGCCTCCTGGATGAGTCAAGGCGAGACGCCGCGGAGTCGGAAGATGTTCTCCTCGACACCTGAAGCCCATACCGCGGCCATCCTGACGGTCAGCGATTCCTCAGCCCGTGGTGAGCGTTCCGATGCGTCTGGTCCGGCGGTGGCGGAACTTCTCCAGAAACACGACTTCCAGATTGTGACTACTCAGATTGTGTCCGATGATCGCATCCACATCGAAGACGCGCTGATGCGCTTGACCGAGAAGGCTCGGCTGGTGGTTTCCACCGGCGGCACGGGAATCGCTGAACGCGATGTCACCCCAGAGGCTACACGCTCAGTCTGTGAACGCCTGGTGGAAGGAGTGGCGGAACGCATGCGCCTCGAAGGAGGGAAAAAGACCCCTTACGCCGCTCTCAGTCGCGGCCTGTGCGGCGTTCGCGGGCACTGCCTGATTTTGAACGTTCCCGGAAGTCCCAAAGGAGCCGTCGAATCTCTGGAAGCTGTCATCGATCTCCTGCCCCACGCCCTGCAACTGCTGGGCGGGGACACCAAACACAGGTAGCCACAACCGGCCTCGTCGCCTATGTGTGGGGACCGGTCTCTGACCCATTCATGCCGGGCGTAGCGCGGCAGCCTGCTCTCTGGCGAGCTTGTTGGTAGAGACACGTGGCTTGCCACGTCTCGAAGACTCAAAGGAGACGCACCAAGCCGCGTCTCTACCCGACTAAAAAGTTCCAATTGGCTAAAGCTAAATCCATCGCCTCGACTTCGCCACCAGCCGCGCAGCGGCGACATTCGTTAGCCCCGGGCGTAAGCCCCGGGGTAGCAGGGACACTGTCCCGAGTCCCGTCAGGGACGGCACTCACAAATTTGAGACGCGGACTCCACTGCGCAGCTTGCCCGTTTCGCGTAAACTCCTACTTCCGTCTTGAAGACCCTCAAACGCATCCTGACCCGCTACACCAAATGGCTCTGGAGCATTCTGGCGCCGCTCGGCATTTGGGGAGTCTTCGTGGTAGCGGCGATTGACGGCTCATTCCTCGGTCTTCCCATGGACGCCATCGTCGCCGGCTACGTTTACCAGGATCGCTCCAAATTCCTGCTTTACGTCATCCTGGCATCCGCCGGTTCCGCAGTTGGCAGCAGCGTTTTGTATCTGGTTGGTTATCTGGGTGGCGAGACAGTGCTGCGCAGAAGAATGTCCTCGCAGCGCTTCGAAAAGATCCATCGCTCGTTCGACCAGCATAAATTCTGGGCCCTGATGTTCCCTGCCATGCTCCCCCCGCCGACCCCGTTCAAGCTGTTCGTGCTGGCAGCAGCGGTCTTCGAAATGAATTTTGGGCACTTTCTTCTGGCCATTTTTGCCGGCCGCTTCGTCCGCTTCCTGATCCTCTCGCTGCTGACCATCAGGTACGGCAAGGGCGTGGTGGACTTGGTGGCACACGTGTTTCGTACCCACTTGCACTGGACGTTGGGGATTCTTGGTGCCCTTATATTGCTCGCTGTGCTTGTGAGACAGTTACGGCGCAGGAATCGGGATTCAAGAAACAATTAGTTGCTTATCCATAGGGTAACGGAGATTTTGTTCTCGTTGCATTTGTAATCAGGCGGCTTTGAGTCCGACGGCCGCAACAAGATCATTAAGAGCGTGGAGGACGCGTTGGTAGAGTCGGTCGAGCTGAGAGAGACGTTGCTGCTGTAGTTTGTGGTCTGCGGGAAAAGGCCGGAGCAAGCCGGCGGTGAGGGGCGCGTAGATCCTCTCAAACAATTTCAGAAAAACCAAGCAGATGCGACAGCCATTGGGTAAGAGCCGGTAGCGCCGGGAGTGGGGAATCTTTTCTACCAGACCTTTGGCTCTCAGCTTGGAGAGGTCGTAGCGCAAGGCGGAGAGGGGGTAGTCAGCGGTAGAGCAACCCAGGGCCTCGGCGGTTTGAGGGTGCAGTTCTGCGGTGGTGAAGGTGCTTTCCGCGGCGATGTGGGAGAAGCGCAGCAGAGCGTGCATCAAGGCCAGTTGGGCACTTGTCAAGAAAGTTGTGTTTAAGAGATTCATGCCGCGGTCTCGAAACGAGATTGGAATATGGCATTGAACTGGTGAAGCACGGCGGCGATATTCCTGGCCAAGCTTTTCCATCTACCTTGCTCGAGCGAAGAAACGGCAAGGCCCAGCTTGAGCTTTAGCGTCTCTTGGGAGTGGAAGTAACCACCACTA
>DATEPX010000184.1:0-12779 GCA_035272945.1 Terriglobales bacterium | reverse complement strand
GCTCGGAGGCACGGCAGGACGCACGACACTTTCCGGCGAAGGTCTGCAGCACCAGGACGGCAACAGCCATATTTTGGCGTTGCCGGTTCCGAACAACAAAGCCTATGACCCGGCGTTCGCGTTTGAAATCGCGGTGATCATCCAGGACGGAATTCGGCGCATGTATAAAGACGGCGAAAACGTCTTCTACTACATCACCGTGATGAACGAGCCGTACGCCATGCCCCCGATGCCGGGCAACGTGAAGGACGGCATTCTGCAGGGGATGTACCGCTTCCGGCCCGCTGCAAATACAAAAGCGAAGCTGTGCGCCCAGTTGTTCGGGAGTGGCGCAATTCTCAACGAAGCTTTGCGCGCGCAGGAGATTCTCGAAACCAAGTACGGCGTTGCGGCCGACGTGTGGAGCGTGACCAGTTACAAGGAGCTTTATAAGAACGGCATTGAGTGCGAGCGCTGGAACCGTTTGCACCCGAGCGAAAAGGCCCGCGTCCCGTACGTTACTAAATGCCTCGCCGACGCGCCGGGAGTGCTGGTCGCCGCTTCCGATTACCTGAAGACCTTACCGAATATGATTAGCAAATGGATGCCGCGGCGCCTAGCGGCACTCGGCACCGATGGCTTCGGGCGCAGCGAAGGCCGCGCCGCCTTGCGTGACTTCTTCGAGGTCGACTCCCGTTTCATCACTTTGGCCACACTGCATGAGCTTTTCGTGGACGGCAAGATCGAGCGTTCCGTCCTCGACAAGGCCATCAAAGACCTGGGCATTAATGCCGACAAGCCAAACCCAGCGATCTCATGACGCCGGTCGTTTAAGAAATAGTCCTCAGTCTGCGGCCGGGCCATGGCTCGCATCGGTTTCTTCTGCACTGTCGAGGATGTCTGCAGGCTTGATCCGTCCGGTAGCCAATTGCGCGATGAGTCCGCCATTGGCTGCCAGAAAGTCATACTCTCCAAGTTCTCTTGGCAAGGCCCAGGCGATCTTTTCAAAAGTGCGCGGCAATAATTCCGATTCCGCGATGGCTGCGGCGAAGAACCGGATTTCAAGCTCATCGGACGTTCCAGCATAGTGATAACGTACGCGGCCAAGCTCAACGCTTTTCACCAGCGTCACTCCGAGTTCTTCCTGCAATTCCCTTGCAAGTGCCGCCTCCGGCGTTTCGCCCTCTCTGACTTTGCCACCCGGAAATTCCCACTTGAGCGGAGAGGTGTCGTTTTGGCGCCGCTGCCCGATCAGCAATCGCCGGTCGCTGCGCTCAATCACCGCCGCCACCACGATGATCATCTTTCCGGGTTCCTCTGCGTTTCCGCGTTATTTGTTCTTCGTACTTTGTGGTCGCTCTGGTTTCGTGAGTGCAGCACATTCCATAATTCTCTCGCGCCCTGGACCAGCGGAAGCCCCGGCGTGTTCAGCAGTTCATCGCGGACTACGTGTACCTGTCGGTTTCGAATTGCCGGCATATCTCTCCACGACCTTACTTCGTACGCCTGCCTGGGGTCGGATTTCGTGCCTGTCGCCGCCCAGGCGAGAACGATCACCTCGGGCCGTGCCGCCGCTACCTGCGCCTCGGTGATCTTCTCGCCGGCGGGAACCACCATCTCACCGCCGCAGATGTTCACCAGTTCCGCCACCCAGGGAGGAGAACTGATCCGCGGATTCGGCCACGCCTCGCAATAGACGCGCACCCGCTGCTTCGATCGCCGCGCCTTCTTCTCGATTTCCGACAACGCATGGCGCATCTTCTGTAGCACTCGCTCGGCAGCGGCTGCCTTTTGCATAATCGCACCTAACAAGCGAATGTCCGCGGCGACATCAGCGAGCGTCCGCGGGTTCATGGCCAGAAAAGGGAACGGCTGCTCTAGGAGACTAGCGACCGTCTCCCGCTTATACGGCACGGAACCGATCACCAACGTAGGGTTCAGCCGCAGAATTTCACCTACAGAACCGACGTGCCAGCAATCGCCAAGCTTCGGCAGTTTGCCGACCGGTGCCACAGCAGCGCACCACCTGGTAACGCCGACCAGAGCGCGCCTCGCCCCGATGGCACACAGAATCGAGGTAGCGCTGGGGGCCAGCGAAACAATGCGCAATGGTATTCGTCGAGTGGTTTTCATGCTTACCGCGAGAGAATAGCAGACACCTGGGACGTTGAGTCGCGCGACTGTGGATTGACTCCACTCCAGGAGTGTGTTCGACTGCCTCTCTAAATTGTCGGAGGCCATTCGTGCGCGTCCATTTCTTTGCTCTCAGTTTGATTCTGCCGATCTCTACTTTGGCTCAGACTCCATCTGTGCCGTCCAAATCAGAAGTCGTCCAATATCACGCCACCCTTGACACAGTGAAATACGTCTTCGGTGTCGCTTCCCCCGTGGCCCGGCTGAAACCCGGCAACATTCTCGACGCGAACTCCCTGGATTGCTTCGGTAACGCGCTCCAAAAGCCTGGCGACACGTTTGCGCTCGTTAAAGGAGATAACCAGCTCACCGGTCCCTTCTATATTGAAGATGCGGAACCCGGCGACACGCTGATCGTTCATATCCTCGATCTGCAGGTCGATGGTCAACAGGGTGTAGGCACGTTTTCACCAGGCTTCGGAGCGATAAACGCCACGCATTATACGCCGATGCTCGAAAAAGAAGCGCTGCCGGAGAAAATCTGGTTTTACCCGATCGACCACGCGGGCCGCACCGCTACGTTTCAGGCCCTCGATTCCAACTACCAGGTGAAAATTCCGCTCCATCCATTTCTTGGCTGTATCGGTGTCGCTCCCGCCAACGGAGAAGCGCGTAGCTCCATCGTGCCCGCGGAATTCGGCGGCAACATGGACGCGCCGGAGGTCTCCGCTGGAAACACACTCTATCTGCCCGTGAACGTGTCCGGAGCGCTCTTTTACTTTGGTGATGGCCACGCCGCCATGGGGGACGGCGAAATTGCGGGCAGCGCCATCGAAGTTCCCATGAAGGCCCGGCTGCAATTCGATCTCCTGAAGGGGAAACACACTGGCTGGCCACGACTCGAAAACGAAAAAGAAATCATGGCCGCGGGCATCTATCGTCCCGTCGATGACGCGGTGCGCATCGCCTTCACCGAACTGGTAGCCTGGATTCACGCCGGCTATGGCCTCTCCGAACTCGATGCCTATGAGCTGCTCTCGAAAGTTGGCAAAATCCATCTCACCGAGATGGTTGATCCGAACTACGTGGTGATTGCCTCCATCGAAAAAAAGTATTTGCCCCCCAAGAAATAAATCCTTTTGTGGCAGAATATTCTTGCGAGTTTTTGTAGCTCTCTGATGCGAGCGCTGTGTCGCGCGTTGAGGTCTCTTGACTCATGCTGGGTTGCAGTCCTAGCACTGTCTTTGGGATACTTTCGTAAGTGTTCAGCGACGCCGTTCTAGATCACTTCCGCAACCCTCGAAACGCCGGCGAACTTCCCGGCGCCACTGCCACCGTCGAAGTGAGCAATCCTGTCTGCGGCGACATCCTCAAACTCTCCGCGCGGATCGTGGACCGACATATCGCTGAGGCGCGCTTCCTCTGCCGCGGTTGCACTACCTCGATAGCCTGCGCGTCGCTGCTCACCGTGCAAATCTGTGGGCGGTCTGTCGCCCAAGCCCGCACCCTGACGCCTGAAAGTCTCTCGATATCTCTCGGCGGCTTGCCGCCGGTAACATTTCACGGGGCGCAGCTCGCCATCGACGCGTTGAAAGCCCTGGTCGAGAAATCAACTTAGCGGTTTTCTCCGGTCAGTCGGTCAGTCCGCACGTAGTCGTTTTTTGGCGGCCTGCCGACGGTCACCGCGTGCGATACACCAGCGAGAAAGCTGCGCGCTCCAGAGCCCGAAACGAAGCGGCCGGGAAGCTCCCGGGACCATGTAGGAAGTCGCGGAAAAAAGGAGCTTGGCGGACCTCCATAGGTGCGCGTACCGCATAGGACGGCAATCGGTCTGCTTACCATGATCCCGAATACGAAATAGACAATGGCACAATAGATCGCCGCCGAAAGAAGGTCGGAAGTAGACAGCCCTGTCTGCCCTATGCCACAGACAAAGAACCAAACGCAAAGTCGCGAGGACATGGGCCAGAATCTTTTTGCCAGTATCTCTCTTTGACGACCAAGTCGCGCGAGAGGGAAGAAGCCGTCGAGCCTGTTTACGCGCCACCCAGCTCTTTATGGAGGGTTTCCGGATCGTTCAGATTCAGCACGCAGCCTTCTTCGTTTGTCCGTACTTCCTCAACGGCGCTCGGATGTGCCCACACCACCGCTCGCGCTCCGGTCTCCAGCGGGGCGTGAAGTAATTCGTCGTACAAGGATGAGGAAAATATCACCGGATGGCCGCGACGGCCCTCATACACCGGCAGGACGATGGGCTTCTTTGACGTATAAAACAGCTCGATCAATTCTTGAACGAGCGCCGTGCTGATCAACGGATGATCGATCAAACACAGCAGGATTCCGTCAGTCCTCGGCGGCAGGCTTCGCAGCGCCGCCTGGATCGAACTGAGTTGCCCTTTTTCCCAATCTTCATTGATGACAATTTCATCGGCCTTGAGTTCTACGGATTTTGCGATGGGTTCGGCGTGGGCGCCGAGCACTACTCTGCGGACGCCAACGTTTCGGTGAGAAGTCACTTCCAGCAGATGTTCGAGGAACGGCCTTCCTTGGTAGGAAAGCAGCGCCTTCGGCGAGCCCATTCGGCTCGAAGCCCCGCCGGAGAGAATGACGGCGGCCAGCATGTGCTCCCTTTCAGCGCTCGCCCATGGAGTCTATCGGCGCCGGGCGCCCTTCGTATTTCAGTTTTTTGTGCGCTGCGGTAGCCACATTTCGCCGCACCGCAACCAGTTCCGCCACGATGCTAATGGCAATCTCTTCCGGTGAAAGCGCGCCAACCTCCAATCCCATGGGCGCGTAAACGCGGTCGAATTCTTCTGCCCTATAGCCCTCGATTTCCAGTGCCTGGTATACCGACAAAACCTTGCGCTTGCTGCCGATCATGCCCACGTACCGCGCCTCGGTGCGCACCGCCCATGCCAATACGCGCATGTCTTCCTTGTGTCCGCGCGTCACGATCACCACATAGCTCGACGCGTTCGGATGAATTCTCTGAAACGCATCCTCGTAACTCGTGTGAATCTCCTGGGCCATTGGAAATCGCTCGGCATTCGCAAACGCTTCGCGGTCATCCACCACTCCAATGCCGAAGCCGGCCACACTGGCCGCCTTCGCCACGGCCGTCGAAACATGCCCTCCGCCGAATAAATACACCGTGGGCTGCGGCAAAATCGGCTCGACAAAAACTTCCAGCGTTCCCCCGCAAATCAGCCCATTGTCGTAGCTCGCTTCATGGTTGAGGTTGAAAACCATTTTGCGCGGCGATTCCTTCTGCATCACCTCGCGCGCCGCTGCCCATACTTCCGCCTCCACGCACCCGCCACCAATAGTCCCCGCAATCGAGCCATCCTCGCGCACCAGCATCCGCGAACTCTCATAGCTGGGGATCGATCCGTTGGTGTGAACGATCGTAGCCAGCGCTGCCCGCCGCCCGGCCCGTCTCATCTTCACAATCTCTTCAAACAAGTCCACGTTTTTCCTCTGCCCACAGCCTACGGCGCGTGCACGCCGCTGTCAACGCTGGGTGTCGATCGGACTTGTGTCCCTCGCTATGTTACGATCGGTCGGTCAGAGAGCGTGAGTTCGCTGCTTAGGGTTGATTCGGCCTCCGGGGGGCCCTCATGAAAGCCATTGTTTTCCATCAGCACGGCGGACCTGAGGTCCTGAAATACACGGACGCTCCCGACCCGGCGATCCGCCCGAACGAGGTCCTCGTTCGCGTGAGAGCTTGCGCGCTGAACCACCTTGACCTGTGGGTCCGCATCGGCAATCCCAATGTGCCGATCCCTCTACCACACATTCCCGGCAGTGACGTTGCCGGTGAAATCGCCCAGATCGGAGCGGATGTCACTACCGTGCGCGTTGGCCAGAAAGTGGTCCTCGCCCCAGGCGTGACCTGCGGCAAATGCGCGGCCTGCGTCTCCGGCCAGGATAACCGCTGCCGCCACTTCACCAATCTTGGTTACCTCATCGACGGCGGCTGCGCCGAGCTTCTGCGCGCTCCCGAAGTAAATTGCATGCCGTATCCGGAAAAGCTGACCTTTGAAGAAGCCGCCTCGATTCCGCTTGTCTTCCAAACCGCCTGGCATATGCTTCTTGTCCGAGCCGAGTTGCAGCCCGGCGAGGATGTTCTCATCCTTGGGGCAGGAAGCGGCGTCGGGAGCGCCGCCATTCAGATTGCCAGGTTTTTTGACGCCCGCGTGATAGCCACTGCCGGCACCGATGAAAAACTGCGAAAGGCAAAACAACTCGGCGCCGACCATCTCATCAATCACAAGAACCAGAAAATCCGCGATGAAGTCCGCCGCATCACGGGTAAGCGCGGCGTGGATGTCGTATTCGAACACGTCGGGACGGCCACCTGGGACGACAGCTTCGCAAGTCTCGCCCCCGGCGGTCGCCTGGTAACCTGCGGCGCCACCACAGGCTACGATGCCAAGGTCGATCTGAGATTCCTCTTCAGTCGACAGCTTTCGCTACTCGGGTCCTACATGGGCACCAAATCAGAGCTCCACAGCGTCATGCGCCTGGTGGCCTCCGGACGCTTCAAGCCCGTTGTCGACCGCATCTTCCCCCTGGCCGCTTGCGCCCAAGCCCATGCCTATCTCGAATCCAGCTCGCAGTTCGGCAAAGTCGTCCTGGCGGTCTGATGTGAGCTAGGTCCCGAATTGCACACACTCTTTTTGACCGTTTAGGCTCGCTTACTCCGCCCTGAGGTGCTGGGCTGGCATTCGCCACTGATGTCACACTGAAGATGCTTCGAATGCACCAGGCCTGGTCTTCCCTGTACCGATGGCCAATAATCGGGTAGTTAACAGAAGTACCATTGACATGGTTTGCTGAGTCGAATAGTTTCCTCGCGATTTTCCCCGGGTCCAATTTCACCCAACCCTGGTTTCTCCCGGCGCTCAGAATCGCGTCCGATAAGTTGTAAAAAGGGAAGGCCTTCGATACGTGACCAAGGGACCTGTCGTTAACTTGCGGTTCCCTCAGACGCGTTCAAGCCAATAATGATCCCTACAGGAGGTATCTGTGCGCTCTTTGGATTCTCGTGACAGCTTTGTAGGAACAAATGGCACAAACGCCACAATTCCCGACGGAGGCATGCCGCCTGCCGCGGTCGCCCTATCTCGTCCATCGACGCCCACGGTACCCGAACGGCGCGTGCAGAAGATTCTTCGGATGGCTGATTCCGGGACGTTCACCATACGTGATCTGGCCCTCGAATTCCACCTGAGCCCTTCGTATCTCCAACGATTGTTCAAGCACCAGACCGGCGTTTGCATGGGCGAGTGGTTAAACGAACAAAGACTTCGGAGAGCAGCGCATCTTCTCGAGAACAGCTACCTGAGCGTGAAAGAAATTGCCCACAACGTGGGATATGGGCATGCTTCCAGCTTCATCCGAGCATTTGAACGACGCTTTACACAGGCTCCGGCCCGCTACCGGAAACAAGGCAACTACACAAAATGCTAACGAAAGACGGGTCATGCTAATCACTTCTTCTTGTGGTCGCCAAGCGGCGAGTAGTAAAAGAAACTCACACAGCTAGGTTCTAACGAATGATGACTCGCGTGGGGGGCGAGATTGCCCAATAGTCAGAACAGCTGTTTGGAAGTGTTCCAAACGGGAGGGCACGGTGGGCTTCCCAATCGAAGGAGACCAGGAATGAAAACAATGAAGTTCGCTTCGGTTTACGCATTGTTGGTGGCGTTGTTCTTTCCGGCAATGGCGTTTGCTCAAACCGATCCAGGAGTACGCAGCAACACGGGAGTGAACGCGGGCCAGCCGTTTGCTTCCGTCAGCGCCAATGCAAACGACTTGGCCTTCTTCCAAACCGGACTCGGGCAGTTCAACGAGCACCAGACGGTTACCGGAGACAACCCCGGTCTGGGACCACGGTTCAACCTGGACTCGTGCGGGGCGTGTCATTCGCAACCGGCAGCGGGCGGAACCAGCCCGGCCTCCGGTGTCTTCCCGAATGTCGGGCCCAACCCCCAAAGCCAGGTGATCGCCAACGGGGTCGTGAATGGCAGCACCAACACCATCCCATTTTTCGTCGTGGCCAACGGTCCGGTGCGCGAAGCCCGGTTCCCATTCTTTTTTAACGCCAACGGCACGGCCAATACCAACGCGCCCAACGGCGGAGTGGAAGACCTGTTCACCGTTACCGGCCGCGCTGATGCGGGGGCCTGCAACCTGCCACAGCCCAGCTTTAATGCTGCGAGGGCGGTAAACAACATCATCTTCCGCATTCCCACACCGACGTTTGGCACGGGACTAATGGCAAACATTGACGACTCAACTCTGCTGGCCAATCACGCGGCCCAGGCAAACAATGGTCTCGGCATCGGCGGCACCTTCAATCACAACGGTAGCGATGGCACCATTAGCCGTTTTGGCTGGAAGGCGCAGAACAAGTCGCTGATGATCTTCGCCGGTGAGGCCTACAACGTGGAGATGGGCATCTCCAACGAACTGTTTCCGCAAGACCGGCCGCTGCCGGGTGAGGACCAATTGGGAAGCGGGCTTCCCGCCAATTGCCTGAACCTGGCGGGGATCGGCTACCCGGAGGACATTACCCACTCGGGTGGTACCAGCGCTTCCACAGTGACCAGTGACGTTGGGCTGTTCGTTGCGTTCATGCAGTTCCTCGACCAGCCCACACCCTCCACTACTTCTCCGGGAGGAGCGACCTCGATCGCTAACGGCCGCAGGCTCTTTAGCGCAATCGGCTGCGCCACCTGCCATACGCCGTCGCTCGCCACCCAGCCCTCTAATTTAACGCCAGGGTTGGGCAACGCTACTGCCAGCTTGTTCTCGGACATCGAGATCCACCACATGGGTACGGTATTGGCAGACAACGTCTCCCAGGGCGGCGCCGGCGGCGACCAGTTCCGCACAGCCCCCTTGTGGGGCCTGGGCCAGCGCATCTTCTTCCTCCACGACGGTCGTTGCAGCGACCTGCTCTGTGCTATCGAGGCGCATGAGAGCAACGGTGGGGAAGCCACCACCGTGGAGGCAATCTTCGACCAACAGCTGACCCCCAGCCAGCAGCAGGACATTCTGAACTTCCTGCGCTCGCTGTAATTCTTGGCTACGATTCATCGGGGCGAGACACGAACTGCCTCGCCCGCTTCGTTTCTGTTCTTAAACAAGGGCGCTCTAAATATGCACATCAAATGCGTGCGTTCCCTGCTACTGTTTGGTCTATCTGCACCGCTGCTTGCCGGTGCGCAAGGCGCCCCTCAGAACGGGGGCGATTTTTCTGACAATTCCCCAACGAAAAAGCTGCCCACGGACGTCATCCTTGTCAAAGGTGCGTGGCCAAGTTCCAGCGATTTTGCAACTCCCCTCCCAGAAGGCGGGAGACTCGCCGACGGCGTTTACAAGAATCAATATTTTGGTCTCACGTACGCACTACCCACGGATTGGACGGAAAAATACACCGGTCCACCGCCGTCGGACACCGGCTACTACGTTCTCGCGCAAATCCGGCCCGCGGACAAATTCAAGGGGAAAAGCAAGGGCAGTATCTTGATTGTTGCTCAAGATCTGTTTTTCACGCTTGCCCCGGCTGGGAACACGCTGGACCTGATCTATCTCCACAACAAAGGTTTGAGCGCGGACTATAGGGTGGAACAACCACCGACGCTTGTCAGGATCGCCAATCACTCCTTCGTCCGCTTTGACTACGGTTCGCCCGTCGCCGAGCTGCATTGGCGCGTATTGGCGACGCAAATCCGCTGTCACGTGGTCCAGTTTGTGTTTATTGGTCGGGATATAAAACTGACCGAGGATCTCATCGAGGAAATGAACAAGATGAGCTTGCCGGAGGAGGCCGGCCCCGTTTCGGGGAGGGGCGGCGGTGATGTTCCGGTTTGCATAAAGGACTACGCAAACGGTGAAAATGTTACAGAAAGAGTTGATCCGCTGTTCGCTGAACGGAGATTCAACCCGGTTCCAGTCCGCATCATTATCGATAAAGAAGGCAAGGTGAAGCACATTCATTTTCTCAGCGCATTTCCCGATCAAGCAAAAGCCATTACGGATGCGCTGTCCCAGTGGCGGTTCCGGAGGTACCTGCGCGACGGAAAGCCGCTGGAAGTGGAAACCGGCATCATGTTTGGACATGCGCCTCGTCCGATGACATCCACAGCCAAGAATGCGGCAACCGAATGATGAAGCTTCGTACATTCGGAAAGAGATTCGCGCGAAAGCTGTTCACCAGCTTGATCCTGCTTGCATGTTTTTCAGAGGGAGCACTCCCGGCGGGACGCGTCACCGGCTCGGTCCGCAATCAGAGCCGCGGCGAGCCCGCTGCCGCTGATGAAGTGATCCTCATTCGGTTGGATCGAGCAATAGAGGCGGAAGCACGCGCGAAGACCGACGCACAAGGAACGTTTGCACTCCGTGTGCGATACCCTGACAAACCGTATCTGGTGCGTGTCATTCACCAAGGAGTCAGTTACGATCAGCAGGCTTCCATGGGTCAGGCCCTCTCCATCGAGGTGTTTGACGCAGCTCGGCGAGTGCGTGGTGTTAGCGGCAGCATCGAAATCCTCCGTTTTGTTACCAACGGAAGCCTGCTTCATGTCTCTGACCTCGTCGAAGTCAAGAACGAATCCACCCCGCCCCGGACGAAGGCCGGTGCGCGCACGTTTGAAGTGTTCCTGCCGGCAAATGGCAGGCTTGATTCTGTTCTGGCGGCGGGTCCGGGGGAGACCGGCCTTGTGATCTCTGCGGCTCCTGTGCGCGGTGAGCCTGGGCACTATACTCTGAATCTGAATTTCCCATTGCGTCCGGGAGCTACAAAGTTTGCCTTCAACTACGATGTACCCTACGATGGCCACGCTGCCTTTCAAACAAGACATGCGTATCCGCTGCGGCAATTGGCGATCATGATTCCACTGACCATGAAATTCTCTTCTCGCCAGCCGACCTTCCAATTGCTGTCAACCGGTAACGCCGGCTATCAAGTCCAGACTGCCTACCAATTAAGCGCAGGGGAAGGGCCAAGCTTTGAAGTCTCTGGGACGGGGACACTTCCAGCGCTCGGTGAGCAAGCCAAATTCCAGGCGCCATCACAATCGCCAACTCTTCCCAATCCAATCGTATCGGCTGCAGGGCGCTCCGCTTTGCCACTTTTGGCCATCGTCGATTCACGGCCGAAGCAAACACAGACACCAGCACAATCGCTAGTCTTGGATGGAGTAACTTCCATCCTTCTTGCTGCATGCGCGCTGAGGGTTTGGCAGTTACGCAGAGGTCGGAAGTTCTCAGCCGCCCGAGGAATTACACCAGGGGCGCTCCCTTCAGGGACCCTTCAGGGAGGGGAGGATGTCAAGAAGAGCGCGACGACCTCGTAATCGGCAAGGTTTGGAAGATCGAAGCTAACGGTCTCGGCTTGTTGCTGAAACTTTAGTGTGGCTGCCGAACGCAGGGCGCGAACATTCCTGACTACCCGATCGCTGCCGACCCGAAAACGCACGTGCTGCGCTCCGAGTGTATAGGTATGACGGATGGCTCCATGCGTCATATTGGGATTCGCGTAGTTCAGCAGATGCAGCGCGTATCCGGGTTCAGTCTCCCACGCAAATGCCTCAATAAGCCCCTCGCCAGTGATCGAAACACGGGGCGCTGGCCCGCGCACCCACCTGATCGCGTTCTGTAAAAGCTGACTGATGTCGCTGTTTCCGGACCGCCAACAAGTACGGTCAATGTCTCCGGCGAAATAGACGATGCGTGATTTTCCTTTCTCATGGAAAACTGCGGCCGGCTCGGTCGTCCGTGGGGTCCGGGGATAAACCATTTCTGGCGGGAAGGCCGGGTACGCGGGAACCACGCTCAACGTTAGCGGAACCGCCGTACTGATCGGTACGCGATTCTCGGCTCCGGGAAGCAGAGCAGTATCATTGAAGCCTTCGAGGACCGGATGCCGAGCCTCTATGCGTGCGTAACTGTTCCCATGTGGACCGATGACGTCGCCCGTCACATGCGCGTCAAAGAGATCAGCCAGTTGGAAATCATTTCGCGGTTCTCCCCACTCCGAATAGCGTGAACTTTCAAAAGTGGCGAGAAGCGAACCGCCATCCTTCACATACTGCCGGATGGCTTCACGCTGAGCTTCGCTCAGATACGCAGCGTTAGGCAAAAGGGCAAAAGTAAGACGCGATATTTTTTAAGATTCGCCGCGTCGAGGTTTCCTTCGTGTACCAAATCGAAGAAGAAACGGCCTTCGAGCAGCGCGTAGTAAAGTCCTTGCAAATAATCGATGGGACCACAGCGATAACGTGGCCGCTTTGACTCTGGCCGCGAGTAGAATGCTACCGTGCGCTGAGGATAGAGAACGGCCACATCAGCAATCGTGCGGCGGTTGCGGAAGTGCACTTCGTTTGCCCGTATAGTCAAAAAAGTCGTGCGTAGGGCTGAACCCCTCAAAGGTCACCGTCAAGGTTTCAGGCGTGCTCTTGATTGAGGCCGCTGACAATCCGCGACCAGTACACAAACTGTGCCACCAGACTCAACATCCCAAACAGGACCACCACCTCGAGTCTCCCCGAGCATAGCCAGAACCCCTTCCAGGCTTGTCCTTCGACTCGTCGCAACAGGTTGTCCAAAAACAGGAAGAAAAATAACAGCGCCGCTATGTTGTACCCCTCCCTCGAATG
>DATEPX010000183.1:0-14271 GCA_035272945.1 Terriglobales bacterium | reverse complement strand
AACTCTTCGATCTGTAGATGATCCCGTTCTGGATCTGACGGGCAACACGGAAGCAACCCGGCACTGGCCGGAGAGGAACCTCGTGATCGGAATCGCCGCCAAAAAAAATCACCTGTGGTTCACACCTATGGCGTTTCCGTTTTCCGCGTACTTAGAGGCACTAAGGCAGTCCTCGGCGGCTTGTAAAGCGTTGTAAATACTCAAAAGTGGTGTTCTGAAAAGGCTGGCTGGGGTTCATGTCCGTCTCTGCCGACCATATCTTTAAATTTAAATATGGTTATTATTATTTACAAGTTCGTATAATGTAGAACGAAACTACAACATTTCTCTTTTCTCCTCTGCCCGATAAGAACGTTTGCGCAGCCAAATGCCAAGGCATCAACACGATACGGCCCGGGAGCGAGCAGCCCAGATGGGCTTGGCGTCGCCCAGTCAGGAAAGGGCGATGCCGCTTCAGTTTGACCCATCCCCGGCTTCTCGTGGATGATTGTGACCCATGGATGCTGAGCAGACTATTGCTGAGATCGAGAGGCTGGAACGTATTTTTGCCATGCCCGACACCAGAACGCTAAGCCCAAGGGAACTCGCGGCTGCCAACCGAAGACACGATGAAATGCTCGCGCATAGTCCGTGGTTTAGGCTTTGGCAGCGATACGGAGTCTGTTGCCGAGCCGAGTCCCCGACGCTCCGATTAGGTGAAATCGATAGCTAGACCTCCGGGCGGATTCGCGATCCCGCGAATGCCTTGATTGCACGGTAAGACGACAGTGAACTTGTGAAAGCCGCTCGGTACGGGAAGCAAGGGTTGTCCGGCACAATATGTCAGGACGCTGATCATCCTGGCATGCCTGATCCTGGTTGGGTTGTTCTCTATTAGGTGTTTCCGAGTGTAATAGAGACCTGACCGCGGACCTCATCGAATCGTGTGCCCGTTCCGGGTCATTTGTCATTCTATTTTAGGCAGTCCTACGCTGCCAGCAGATCCTTCCCAACGAACGCTTGTCTGTCACCAGATCAGCCCACCGATCTTCCTTATGGCGGGACGAGGCGCATCTGACGGGTTCGGGCCATGGGGGTACCGGCTACGAGCCAACAAGGGCATTAGTCCCGTGGGATCAGTGACTTATTGCCATACCTTGGCAAGTTTCCCTTACGTTCGTAACTTGTCTGGCAGAGCTCTCTTTGCCAACATGGCAACGGTCCCATTTTTGGGACTCGAGCCGCCGCTCACGTTCCTGACCCTCCCGTGCCGGTAAGGCGTCCGAATCTCCCCCTAAGTACGAACGCACATATCTCTTCCCGTGGGAGGGATATGTCTGGAGGCAAGATGTCGTCACACGCGCAGGAACGACAGGCGTTGAGCAGTGTGCCAGAGCTGTCCAGCCTTTATGCCACGTATGGGGTCGAGGTCAACACCCTGTCGGTCGAACAAATTTTTGCGCTCTATGAGCGAACCGGGTTTCTTTACCCCGAGAAAGCCAGCCGCCTCCGTCCGCACCTCGGACTGGTGAGGGAGAACTGGCGGAAGATGCTCCGCGCCGGAGAATCTCTACTTTACATTCTGACCGCTGGTGACGAAAAGCGAGGCATGGCCTCACTGGCCGTGTGGCGAACCGCGCCTCACGGCTGGATGCCGCAACATCTGGTTAGCGACAACAACCCTTTTGCCTCGCGCGCGGTAATGCTGGCTGCGGCGGCGGCAAGAATGCTCCGCGGAGTTGATGACGCTCAGAATTGGTTTAGGCCGGAGAACCGCTTCCCGGCACGGGTCTTCGGATCCATGGTCCAGACCATTGGGGAATCTCTGTGTTCGGTACAGCGCCACAGCTTTTTCGCCTTGCCCAAAGGTTTGAAACTGTCCGTGGACAGCAAAATTCATGCCGTTCCGTACGATCCATCTCACAAACAGGCTCTTTCGTCCATTGCGTCGGCGACACGCGGCAGTGTCTACATCGCCGGCGAAGACTTGCTGGGGGATGTTGAGCTGCGCACGGTCAACGATATTTACCGCTCGGTCGGCCTGCGCCGCACCCGCTCAGTATGGCTGGCTTATAAGGGAACCAGGAGCGAACCGGTCGGCGCAGCCATTGCATTTCGTGGTCCTTTGGGAATCAATTTCAGTTACCTCGAGAATCGTTGTGATTTGCTGCTTCATCCGACGCTTCCTGTGTCCGAAGTTCCAGACACCATCGCTTGCCTTCTGAGTGCGTCGTCGGCTGCGTATCACGATTTTGAGCTCAATGAAATTCCGCTGGTCGCCGATGAGATGGGCACCGACGTCCTGCTGAAGTTAGGTGCAGAATTCCTGCGCCACTACTGTCAGGGAATCTGGCTGCAGGCTGGGCATCAAGGCTTCTATCAGCACGTGAATGGCTTCTATTCAAGACTCTTGGCCCGCGCCGAAAAACAAAAGATGAAACGCAGCCGTGCCGCCTCGGAGTCACGATGAATACGGCCGCGGCCTACATCATGGAGGACCCGCGCGAGGCCATGCGCCTCGAGCTGAAGATCGATCCTGAAGCTTGGGTTCGCAAGTACATGGCCGGGCGCCTCAAACCTCGGGCGGAGGTTCTGTCGGTCGGGTGTGGACCGGGAGTGATTTTGCGGGAATTGTGCGCGCTCGATCCGTCGATTCGAGCAACCGGAATAGATATCAGCGGGGAGCGTGTAGGGGACGCAGCTCACAAACACGCCGCCAACCCCCGTCTGAAGTTCGTCCGTGGGGACGCCCATGCGATGCAGTTCCCATCGGACAGCTTCGACGTGGTTTACGCGCGCATGTTGTTCGAATACTTGAAGGACAAAGGACGCGCCGCCGCCGAAATGGTTCGAGTTTGCCGGCCCGGCGGCATGGTTCTTTTTCAGGACCTCGACGGACAATTGCTGTGGAACTATCCCGAGGATCCTGCGGTGCAACGCGCGGTTGAGAAGGTGGTGGCGGGTTTAGCGAAAACGGGCTTCGATGCCTTTGTCGGCCGCAAGCTTTTCTCGCTGGCGCAAAAAGCCGGCCTCAAGAACATCGACGTGCAGGTTGAGTGCTACCACCTCATCGTGGGAGAAATCGATCCCGCAATACTGAAACAGTGGGAACTGAAGCTGGAGATTGCAATTCCAATGATCGCTCAGACTCTGGGGGACGAGCGTGCAGCCAGGGAGCAGGCGCAGAGATTCCTTGAGTATCTCCGGCGGCCTGACACGCTCACTTACTCCAACGTTTTTACTGTAGTTGGGCAAAAGCCGCGGTGAACGACCGCTAGTCGATTTGGACAGGCCAACCTCAAATGCGTATGCGAATGGAACGACAAGATAAAGGTTCTGCGGAGTTGAGGACACCACAACCTCTTCATCCCTTCACGAAGGAACATAGATATGCTGACCACTAACTATCCGGAAACCAGCTCGGCAGGGTATGTCCAGCGAGCTCTTGCGCTCGCCATGGTGACACTGCTGTTTGTCGCCAGCTCGCCGGCGCAGAATAAGATCGATGTCACGACCATGAGTGTAGAGGACTTGATGAACATGCAAGTCACATCGGTCTCCAAGCGGACGCAAAAGGTGGCAGATGCCGCCGCTGCCATTTTCGTCCTCACGCAAGAGGACATTCGCCGTTCGGGCGCCGCCAGCATTCCCGAAGCCTTGCGCCTGGTTCCCGGCGTTCAGGTGGCGCGAATCGACGAGAACAAGTGGGCCATCAGCTCTCGCGGTTTCAACGGACGCTTCGCCAACAAACTTCTGGTGCTGATTGACGGACGCAGCGTCTACACGCCCTTGTTCTCCGGAGTCTATTGGAATGCACAGGACGTGATGCTCGAGGATGTTGACCGGATCGAAGTGATCCGCGGTCCCGGAGCGACGCTGTGGGGCGCCAATGCTGTCAACGGAGTCATCAACATCATCACCAAGTCCGCCAAGGCCACGCAGTCTGCGCTGGTGGCCGCCGGTGGCGGAACCGAAATGCAAGGATTCAGCACCCTGCGCTACGGCGGCAGGCTAAACAAGGCGACCGCGTTTCGGGGCTATGCCAAGTACTTCACGGTTGCAGCATCCAACGACCCATTGGGAAGGGCTGCCAATGACAATTGGAATTCCCTACGCGGTGGGTTTCGCGGAGACTGGACCCCAGACGGACCCGACTCGCTCACGTTTCAAGGGGACCTTTATCGCAGCCGCTTCGGAGAAACGCTGACTGTTCCTTCCCTCGATGCCCCCTACTCCAGCACATTTCCCAATCGCGGAAGGATTAGCGGAGGCAACGTCCTGGGCCGCTGGACTCACACCTTTGGACTCTCTTCCACTTCGTTACAGATGTACTTCGATAATACGAACATCTCCGATAACTCTCTGTTTACAGATCGCCAAAATATCTTTGACATAGACTTCCAGCACACGATTCACGTGAGTGACTGGCAGCAATTCATCTGGGGTATTGGCTACCGCTCAATCGCTGACCGCAACAATTCGAGCTTCGTCGTCTCCCTGCTGCCGGACCACAGCAGACTGAACGAGGTTAGCGGATTTGCTCAGGATGAAATCAGCCTCTTCGACAAGCGCCTTCAGCTCACGATCGGGTCCAAGCTGGAGCACAACGACTTCACCGGCCTTGAAGTAGAACCCAACGCCCGCATACTCTGGAACATCACACCCAATCAGTCGGTCTGGACCGCGGTCTCGCGTGCCGTCAGAACTCCTGCCTTAACTGAGCGAGGTCTGCAGCTGATTTCGGCGGTCATCCCGCCGGGCGGTCCCGGCAATCCTACTCCGCTGCCAGTGGAGGCTACGGTATTCGGGAGCAACCAGTTCAAGTCAGAGGACCTGCTCGCCTATGAGGCCGGTTATCGCGTACAGCTGACCAGCAACCTCTCAGCCGACATCGCTACGTTCTACAACTTCTACACCCATTTGCGGACAGCTGAGCCGGGGGCGCCCTTCCTAGAGGTGAATCCGGCTCCGATGCACTTAGTAGCGCCTTTCGTAGCTCAAAACAAAATGCATGGCGGAACCTACGGCGCTGAACTGTTTGCCGATTGGCGGCTCGTTCCCAAATGGAAGCTAGCGGGCTCCTACAGCTATCTGCAAATGAACTTGCGCAAAGATGCGACCAGCCTGGACCCGACAGCGGATAATCCAGGCCCGTCAAGCCCCCGCCATCAATTCTACGTGAGGTCTTCGCTCGACGTGTTCAGGAGGCTCGAGCATGACCTGATCGTTCGCTATGTGGAGCAGTTGCCCGGCTTCAACATACCGAGCTATTACTCTGTGGACACTCACTTCACCTACAAACTGCCGTCAAGAATTGAACTGTCCGTAGGCAGCCGGAATCTGCTGAACAAGCAGCACCTGGAGTTTGTTCCGGATTTCATCAATACCTCTCCCACCAAGGTAGGACGCACTGTTTACGGAAGTATTACTTGGCGCCCTGAGTAAGCCGATTGTCTTGCAGGTTGGATAAGGACCACGACGTAACGATGAGACGCCTAGGATTAATGATCGCGATAGTGGCGATGCTGACGGCAAGCACGGCGCATGATGTCCATTCTCAGGACGTGTCCGCCTCGTCGGAGTACTTGATCAAAGCCGGCTTCATCTACAATTTTGCAAACCTGGTGCAGTGGCCGGCTTCGACCTTCCCTCAGCCCGACTCGCCTATCGTGATCGCTATTTTGGGACAGGACCACTTCGGAACAACTCTCGATCGAGTCCTGGAAGGCAAAAAAGTAAATGGGCGGCCTTTCGTCATCAAACGGCTCAAGACAGTTTCTGAACTCCTGAAATCGGTTGCCGAGCTCAAAGACTATCAGATCCTGTTTATCAGCTCCTCAGAAATGCCCCGCTTGGCTGAGACTATCCAGATTGTGAAGAGCATTCCCGTCCTGACCATCGGGGAAGCGCCTGGTTTCGCCAAGAACGGTGGGATGATAAATCTGATTCTTGAAGACAACAGAGTTCGATTTGAGGTGAATGTAGAGGCCGCGAAAGAAGCGGATCTTAACATAAGTTCCCGGCTACTCGCCCTGGCAAGAATCGTTCCGCAAGGAGCGGCTGACGGAAGGAAAGCGGAATGATTCTACACAATCTTTCCATCAAGCGGAAACTTATCCTGATGACGATGCTGACGAGCAGCATCGCACTGCTGCTTTCGTGGGCCAGCTTCCTTATTTACGATCTTATCTCCTTCCGCAGTTTGCTCACTCAAGACCTAGCAACCCAGGCCGAGATCATCGGGTACAACAGCGCAGCCGCAATGGCCTTTAGGGATCAGACCGCGGCGACAGCGACCTTGTCCGCGCTCACGGCTAAAGCGGACATCGTTGGAGCTGTCTTATATAGCCCCAACGGAAAAATGTTTGCGCGCTATTTTCGGAGGGAAGAGATTCTGCCTGATGTTCAACCAACCTGCTCGCAGAAGAAAAGCTACCGTTTCGAGGGGCAATACCTCGAAGTATGCCACGAGGTAACCCTCAATGGCGATCGTGTAGGAACGCTTTTTTTAATGTCCGACATGCGGCAATGGAGCATGCGCGCCCAGCGCTACGCTAAGATCTGTTTCGTCTTCGCCCTGATGTCGGCCTTTCTCGCGTTCCTCGTGTCTTCCAAGCTTCAAAAGCTGATTTCCGGACCCATCATGCACCTGGAGGACACCATGAAAACGGTGTCCGCCAACAAGAACTACGAAGTGAGAGCCGTCAAATCCTACTCGGACGAGATAGGCAGCCTCATCGATGGATTTAACGCCATGCTTTCGGACATCCAGCAACGCGACGGTGCGCTGCGTGGGGCCAACGAGGAGTTGCAAACCAGGACCCAGGAGCTGGAGGAGGAGATTTCACAGCGTAGGCAGGCCCAGGAAGAGCTGCTCAAAGCCAAGCACGTCGCTGAGGAGGCAAGTCGCGCCAAGAGCACATTTCTTGCCAACATGAGCCACGAATTGCGCACGCCGCTTAACGCCATCATTGGATATAGCGAAATGCCCGAGGAAGACGCGCGCGGCTCGGAGAGAACGGACAATATCCATGACCTTCAGAAGATTCAATCTGCAGGCAAACACCTACTTTCCCTAATCAACGACGTGCTTGACCTCTCGAAAATTGAAGCCGGAAAGATGACTCTCCATCTGGAGACGTTCGACGTAAGCGTCATGATCGAGGAGATTGTCGCCACCCTGCAGCCGGCAATTGAGAAGAACAAGAATACGCTGCATGTGCGCCTGGCTGACCAAGTCGGAATGATGCGTGCCGATATCACGAAGGTCCGCCAGATCCTATTTAACCTGCTCAGTAACGCGTGCAAGTTTACTGATCACGGCTCGATCTCCGTGGATGTCGACCGAAGACTCGACGACGGCCGGGACTGGATTCGATTCGAAGTCGTCGACAGCGGCATTGGAATTGGCGCCAAACAGAAGGAAAACCTCTTCAAGGAATTCGCCCAGGCAGACACCTCCATCGCCCGCAAATATGGAGGCACCGGATTGGGGCTCGCCATTAGTTACAGATTTGTCCAGTTGATGAAAGGCCGCATCCGAGTTCAGAGCGAGCCTGGCCGGGGCGCGACCTTCACCGTGGACCTTCCTGCGCAAGTCCGGATCGAGGCCCCCGATTCAGCGCAGGCCGAGGGCACCAGCGACACCCCGGGCCCGGCTCCTGCAGTCAAACCCGACCGGGACACGATCTTAGTGATAGACGACGATGCGGCAGTTCGCGATCTCATGTCGCGCTTTCTCACCAAGTTGGATTTCAATGTCATCGCTGCCGGCAGTGGAGAGGAAGGCCTGCGGCTGGCCAGACAAGTTCGTCCGGGCATCATCACATTGGACGTTGTCATGCCAGACCGCGACGGCTGGTCGATTCTGAACCAGCTCAAAGAGGAACCGGAGCTGTCCGAAATTCCGGTCATTATGGTAACCATTGTGGACAACCAGGCGTTGGGTCTTGAGTTGGGCGCTTCCAACTACCTGGTCAAGCCGGTTGATCGCGAACGGCTTGCGGCCCTCGTAGAAAAACATCGCAGTCCGCACTCGTCAGCCCCCAAAACCGTCAGGATACCCGTATCCATGTCGCCCGACCGCCAGCACGCGGGGCCAATCGGAACTGAAGCAGCCCGGAGACGTTAACCATGGCGAGAATTCTACTGGTCGAAGACAACGAAATGAATCGGGACATGCTTTCCAGGCGACTGCAGCGAAAGGGGTACTCCGTCACCATCGCTCCCGATGGGGAGCAGGGGCTCTCCCTGGCATGTTCGGAAATACCCGATCTCATTCTGATGGATATCAGTCTTCCCTTGATCGATGGTTACGAAGTAACCCGCAGACTAAAGGCGAATCCGAGGACGCGCTATATCCCGGTCATTGCGCTGACCGCCCACGCCCTGCTGACGGATCGTGAGATGGCATTTGCTGCCGGCTGTGATGACTATGACACCAAGCCCATAGACTTCGGGCGGTTGAGCGAAAAGATAGAAAATCTTCTGGCAAGTAAAAGGGCCTTATGAACTCGCAAACTAGTCGGTTGCTGATCGTCGACGACAACGAAATGAATCGCGACATGCTTGCCCGCCGCCTGGAGCGGAAGGGTTACGAGATTGTTGCCGTGGACAGCGCCCGGCAGTTACTGCAAAGGGTCAAGGACGAACGCGTAGATCTGGTTTTGTTAGATATCGAAATGCCTGAAATCAGTGGCCTTGATGCATTGAAAACACTGCGGGAAGCCTACTCTTCGATCGAACTGCCCATCATCATGGTGACGGCCAAGAATCAGAGCGATGACGTCGTCAGGGCACTGGATCTCGGAGCGAACGACTATGTCACCAAGCCTATAGACTTCGCAGTTGCGCTGGCGCGCATCGGCACCCAGTTATCTCACAAGCACGCCCAAGAAGCGTTGCGGGAGAGTGAAGAACGCTATGCGCTGGCCGCGCGCGGCGCCAACGACGGACTTTGGGACTGGGACCTGCAAGCGAACACCGTCTATTTCTCTCCTCGCTGGAAGACGATGCTCGGCTATGAACCCGGTGAGATTGGTGACAAACCGGAAGAATGGTTGAGTCGCATCCATGACGCCGACCGAGAGCGGGTGAAAGAGGAAATTAGTGCACACCAGACGGGAGCAACCGTCCAGTTCGAGAGCGAGCACCGCGTACTGCACAAAGATGGAACCTTTCGCTGGATGCTCTGCCGCGGACTCGCTGTGCACGGCAGCTCCGGGAAAGCCCTGCGTATGGCGGGTTGGCAGACCGACGTCACGGAAGCGAAAGTATCCGACCCGCTCACCGGTTTGCCCAACCGCTTGCTGTTTACGGACCGGCTCGGGCGTCTGATCAAGCATGCCAACCGCCGCAAAGGCTACTTGTTTGCCGTTTTGTTCCTTGATCTTGATGGCTTCAAGATGATCAACGATAGCCTGGGTCACCTGGTCGGGGACCAGCTCCTAATGGGCGTGGCAGCTCGATTAGAAAAGTGTCTGCGGGCAACAGACACCGTCGCCCGCCTGGGTCAGGGGTGCATTGTTGCGCGCCTCGGGGGAGACGAATTCACGATTCTTCTCGATGATCTTAAGGACCCAGGCGATGCCAGGCAGGCGGCGGAACGCCTGATGAAGGCAGTGGCGGCGCCCTTCGTTCTGGATGGCAAGGAGGTTTTCACCTCCGTGAGCATTGGGATCGCGCTCAGCAATGCAAGCTACAACGAGCCGGAAGACATTTTGCGCGACGCAGATACGGCAATGTACCGCGCTAAGTCTCTGGGCAAAGCACGCTACGAAATATTTGATGCCGACATGCGCGCTAACGTGATGGCCCGTCTGCAATTAGAGATGGATCTGCGCCGTGCTCTGGAGCGTGAAGAGTTTTCCAACTTTTACCAACCGATCGTTTCCCTGGCAACGGGAGAGATCGTTGGCTTTGAGGCTTTGCTGCGCTGGGAGCACCCCACCCGAGGCCAGCTTGCGCCGCAAGAGTTCATCTCGATGGCCGAAGAAACCGGGCTTATACGCGAACTGGGTTGGTGGAACCTGCACGAAGCGTGCCGGCAGATGGCCGAATGGAGAACACGTTACGACGCTTATTCTGATCTCACCATGAGCGTCAATCTCTCTCCCAAACAGTTTCTACAGCCCAATCTACTCGCCGACATCCAAAACCTGTTGCTCGAACTCGGCCTGCCGCCGAGTGCTTTGAAGCTGGAACTGACCGAAAGTACGGTCATGGGAGATCCATCGGCTGCGATCGAAATGCTGGAGCAGATTAAGGCCTACGGTATTAGCCTGGCCATCGATGACTTCGGTACGGGGTATTCCTCCTTGAGTTACCTGCATCGGTTCCCGCTAGACACCTTAAAGATCGATCGTTCGTTTATCAGCGGGATGGGTAGCGGCGAGGACAACGGAGGTTCAGAGATCGCACGCACGATCTTGCCCATGGCGTCGAACCTTAATTTGGAGGTCGTTGCCGAGGGAATTGAAACTATGGAGCAAGTTGCAATATTGAAGAAACTGCATTGTAAGTACGGTCAGGGATTTTACTTTTCCAAACCCTTGTCAGCACCTGAGGCGACACTATTGTTGGCAGAGCAACCGACCTGGTGAGCAAGCCTGGGTCGGAGTGGATCGTCGATTGTTGGCGTTCCCACAAGGTCACATGAAACTCGCTTGGCAGAACATACTTCATGATCGCGGTCGCTTCCTGACAACCGTGCTGGGCGTGTCCTTTGCGGCTTTCCTGATGGTGTTTCAAGCCAGCCTCCTGGCCGGATTCCTGCGGGCCGCCTCACGATTTATAGAGGCGAGCGACTTCGATATTTGGATCATCGCTCGAGGAGTGCAAGCCTTCGAATTTGGGGCAACCTTGGAAGCCCGTATGCAGGAGTTAGCTTCCGGTGTGCCAGGTGTAGTCGAAACAGGCCGGGCGTGCATGGCATTTGCCGTCTATAGGAAACCGAATGGAAAGCAACAGTTAGTAGCGCTGGTCGGGGCGGACCCGAACCTGGGAAAGCGCTTTCCCGTCCCCGAACTAACGGAGAGGCCGGAAGATATCTCTCCCGAGTCGGTCATATATGATGAAAGTGACCGAAATGTTCTTGAAGCCGTATCCCTGCCGGCAAGAGTCGAGATAAACGGACACCGCGCTAACATCGACTATGAGATCAAGGGATTCGGCGGATTTCTTGGTGTCCCTGCTCTTTTTACCTCCTATCGGAACGCAGCCCACGATTTAGGTTTTGGCCCCGATGATGGCATGTATATCGTGGCCCGGGTCGGCAAACAGTATTCAGTTGCTGATGTCCAGCACAGCCTCAAGCAGCGTCTGCCAGAGGTCGATGTCCTCACTCGCGAAGAGTTTGCTCACAAGTCTCGCATGTATTGGGTGATCAAGACCGGTGCAGGAAGCGCGATCCTGACCGCAGCCGTTTTGGCGTTCCTCATAGGGCTCGTGGTCGTGTCGCAGACGATCTTCGCTAACACCATGGAGAACATAGAAGAATACGCGACCCTCAAGGCTCTTGGGGCTTCCCGAGGTTTTGTGGCGCGGGTTGTGATTATGGAGTCCCTAATTTGCGGCGTAGGCGGAACCATCCTGGGACTGGTTGCCGTTATTCCGGCAATGAGATACGCAAGGTCTCTAATTCCCTGGATACATACTCCGTGGTGGTTGCCTGTGATGGTTATGATGCTGAGCTTATTAATGTGCTCGTTGGCATCCATAGCTTCCGTTCGAAGTTCCCTCGCGGTTGACCCGGGGCGGGTGTTCCGTGCCTGACAAGTTCTTAGCCGTTGACGACGCCCGCGTTTCCTTCGGCAATGGGGACGCGCAAGTTCGGGCCCTGCGTGGCGTCTCCGTGTCTTTCGAGCGCGGAACACTCTCGTTGGTCATGGGACCATCTGGAAGTGGAAAGACTACGTTATTGTCACTCCTCGGCTGCCTGCTAGCGCCCGACGATGGGACAGTGTTTGTGGACGGCGTTCTGGTGAACGGACTGGATGGGGAGCAGAAAGCCGCGCTGCGTCGAAAGAAGATAGGCTTCATTTTCCAGGGTTTTCGACTCCTGCATTCCCTCTCCGCACTCGACAATGTCTGCCTCGGTCTTGAGATTCGCGATCCGAAGCAGCCAGAGCGAGTGACGATCGCGCGAGAACTGCTCGTTCAATTCGGTTTAGGCGACAAGCTCAATCACGAGCCCGACGGCCTTAGCCCTGGAGAAAAGCAGCGGGTCGCAATTGCGCGCGCCCTAGCCGGAGACCCTCCCATTCTTCTGGCAGACGAGCCGACGGCATCTTTGGACGCCGAGGCAGGCCGGAATATCTGTCAGATTCTTCGCCATCAGATTGAGCAGAACGGCAAAACCGTTGTTGTCGTTAGTCATGATGCACGGTGGCAGGAATACGCCAGTCGCACGGTCATTTTGAGCGATGGCCAAATTAAGCAACAAGAGCAGGTAACAAACTCTTGAGCACACAAACGAAACTCGGAGCCGGCATTCTGGCTATTCTGGTCATCTTGGCTAGTGCCGCGTTTTATAGGGGCGCTCGGGACAATGGGCCGACTCAGACTCACCAGTCTGGCAAGGTCGGTGAGGTCGTATTCGCCTCTCCCGGAAGAGTCGAAGGACTTTCGGAGATGATCGAGGTAGGAGCTGCCGCAGACGGTGTTCTGAAAGCGATCTATGTGAGCGAACATCAGTTCGTAAAAAAAGGGACATTGCTGGGACAGATTGCCTGCGATGATCTAAACGCCATGTTACAAACCTCATTGGCGGAGGCGGATGCCGCACGTCAGGCACGGACGCGTTTGCTGCGAGGCGCGCGTGACGAGGAGAAAAGGATAGCTGTCAACAAAACAGCAGCCGCCCAGGCGACGCTGGCAGAGGCTAAGACACGTTTAGAAAGGCAGCGCGCCCTTTATGATGGGGGAGAGATCTCTCGCGCCGCCTATGACCAGACGAGTCGTGACTTTGGCGTTGCGGAAGCTGATTTCCAGGCGTCCGTTCGAACCGAGGAACTACTCGCCGCACCTCCCCTAGAAGAGGAAAAGGCACGTGCAGATGCTGACGTGCTTGCCGCCGAAGGTCGCGTCCGAACCGCACAAGAACGTATCAGGAAATGCGCAATTCTAGCCCCAATGGATGGGACAGTTCTGAGAATATCCGCCAGACCAGGAGAATCCTACAGCACCGTGATGCCTCGCTCGTTATTCAGTCTCGCCGATGCTTCCGGGCGACGTGTTAGGGCGGAAATAGACGAACGAGACCTCTCTAAAGTTATGCTTGGCCAAAACGTGATCATCCGGTCGGAAGGACTTGGCGGGAAAAAACTTACCGGCACGGTAGAGAGCATATCCGCCGTCATCGGCAGAAAGAGCGTCTATACCGACGATCCGTCGGACAGGATCGACCGCGATGTCCTGGAGGCCGTAATTGCCATAACAACGAAGGACGCAAGATCACTGCCAATCGGCCTTAGGGTCACCGTTCAGTTCTTGACTAGCCGCCTGCCGAAACTCTAACCCAGCTCGATTCTACCCGACGTCGAACAAGGATCGAAGTCTCCAGCCATCCTTCAACGCCGTAGAATATTCGTTGTCTACGCCCGGAGTTGTGGCCGACCCGAACGGATTTTTTCATCCCTTGGGCGATCATGCGCAAGTGTCGCTCTCGGTGGACAACCAGCCGATCACGGATCAGGAAGGCTACATCTTCTCCACCCAGCTCCCACCCAATGCGATTCAATCTCTGGACACAATTTTCCGAGCCCCTCCGGCCGAGTACGGCGACAAAACGAGTCTCGTGGTTACGGCCATCACCCGCTCGGGCTTAGGGTTGAACCAGACGCAGGGAGATTTGCTCACCCAGTATGGCTCGTTCGGCACGGTTGGACAGAGCGCGAGTCTGGGATTGGGAAACAACAAAATCAGCAACTTCATCGCCTTGAATTGGATCCGCTCTGGCCGATTTCTCGACCCTCCCGAACTCCCGGTGTTTCATGCCATTGGCAATAACCAGAAGCTATTTGATGGTGTCGATTTCCAGACGAGAGCAGCGGATGCTCTTCATCTGAATGCCCACGCAGCACCCGCGCTTGGGCACAGTTTCGATATTTGCAGAACGCCTCCGGAAAAGCACTGGCAGGCGTTCCAAGAAAAGTGACTACGCCCCATAGCTAAAGCTAGGGGCTTCAAGAGCCATGCCTGCTATTGCAGGCATTGAGGTTCTTAGGCGCAGTCCGCGCCGTAGTATTTCCAATGCCGATGCGTGGTCGCGGGTCGTGTTTAACCCGCAAACTG
>DATEPX010000182.1:0-4611 GCA_035272945.1 Terriglobales bacterium | reverse complement strand
ACACCCTTTGTATTCGAACTTGCCGTAAAGCGCTTCCCAGCGCTCACTCTCTTCCTTGGAGTTGAGCAGCGGAAATTCGGCGCCCTGATACACCGGGACATCCGTGCGCCCGGAAATCTCCAGCAGGCGCAGCACGTGCTGAGTCTCTTCCTTTACCCACTGATCGCCGCTAACGGTGGTGATGCCAAGCACGTCAAATCTGTCCGACTGCAGGAAAACCAGGATGGCCTGCTGGTCGCTCGTGCCCGGCCCGCGAGCATCCTGATCAACGATGACTTTGAGTTTTTGGGCGGAGGCGGAGGCTGCGACGACGAGCAGCAATACTAGTGCGGGTTTTCGCATGCATTGACCCATTACTGCTCCGACTTTTTTCGATGGGAAGCGCAGATGGCTTGCTCGCAGATGGGCCGAAGAACAGCGTTTGAAGGCAGACTGAGGAAGGCCGTCCTGTCGCCGCAGCCTGCCCGAGGTAGCACGCACTCACAGCCTGCCTAGAAACGCAGCTTGAGGGCAAACTGAATCAAACGCGGGTTGTTCACGGTGGATGTAATCACCCCAAAATTGGTAGAGGAGTCGGTGTCTGCTCCGGGCAATCCGAACTGCGGATGATTAAATAGATTGAAGAACTCGGCACGGAAATCCATTTCTGTGCCCTCACGGAATGGCAAGGGGAAGTGCTTAATGACCGAGAAGTCGGTATTCACAAAGCGGGGTCCATAGGCGGGTGCCCGCGGAGCGTTTCCAAGTTCTCCCCCGGCGGGGTCCACGAAGCACTGTGTGTTGAACCACTTACTCAAGGTTGGGCTGCTGGCCTTTGCGCCACAGACCTGGTCAGGGCGGACAAAGTTGTTTCCGTTGTTGGTCAGATTTACTCCGGAGCTGTTGTTGCTGGCGATGGTGAATATCGGGAATCCTGAAGTGGCCTTTTCGATGACATTGACTTGCCAATTTCCCAAGACCGCGTTGACCGGACCTCTCCAGCTGCTGCCGAACTGCTTGCCTTTGCCGAAGGGCAGGTCATAGAGCACGCTGGCAGTGAAGTTGTGGTTGAGCTGGATTTGAGACAAGCTCCAGTCTGCTCGCGTCGTTCCTGGCAAGGGCCAGTAGGTCACGCCGGCGCTGGAACCCAAACCATCGTTGAATCCGGAGTCGAAATTGCGCGCGTACGTATAGCCCAGGAGGACGTAAAGTCCGTGCTTGGCACTCTTGGTCTCGGTCTTCACTTGGAGAGAATCGTACCGAGCCGAGCCCGCGTCGGCCGTGGCGGTGATTGTGGTAAACGGGCCGAACGGCGCGGTGGGAATTCCGCAGCCAAGTGTATAGCCGGATACGAGCCCGCATGCGGTGGGGGAAGACACATTCAAGTTACTACCGTCCACCAGGATGCGATGACTGCGAGAACCCGCATATCCGACCGTCAACACGACACTGCCGGGCAGTTCGTGTTCAACATTCAGGTTGAACTGCTGGACTCTCCCTTGTTTGAAATTGCGATTCTGTGACTGAATGTTTCCCGTGAACGTGGCGGGATCCGGAGGCTGAGTAAAAATGGGGGTGAAACCATTGGACACGTTTAGCCCAAAATCGAAAGGTCCGACGGAACCGGCGCAGGCGGCAGTAGCGGATGCGCAGCCTCCGACGGTAAACGCAAAGGCGTCAGTCTCCGCGAAAAACGGAGCATTCTCCCACAGACCCTGCCCACCCTGGTTCCAGGAGGAATCATGAAAGATCGCATACCCGGCGCGGACTGCCGTCTTGGTGCTCCCAAACGGCTTCCACGCCAGTCCAATGCGCGGCTCAAAAGCGGTCTTGTCGAGCTCGATGCCGACTCGGCCGTCCGAGTTCGCTCCAGGAATCAGGTAATTACACCCTGGAGGCGTTCCACACTTGCTATTGAAATCAAAATTCGCCTGGCGGTTCTGGGCCTCGGTGATGGGTGTCACCAGAGCCCAGGCCAATCCCAGGTTCAAGGTTAAGTTGTTTGTCACCCTCCAATCGTCCTGGACGTAGGGCCGGTACAGTTTCCAGCGGCGTCCGGTGGTGGCGCCCTTGAATGTCTGATCATGAATAGCAAGACTATTCAAGCCGAGAAGGAAGTCTGCTGCGTTGTCCCCCCCCTGAAAAGTGGGACCATTGTTGGTCCATAGGTTGGTAAAGACAAAAAAACCATCCTGAAAGGCATTGGTCAGCACATTCATCTGGTTGGCACGAACCTGGCCGCCAATGCGGATGTTATGTTTGCCACGGATCATATCAAACGAATCGGCGATGGTGAAAACGTTGGTCCCGCCTTGGAAAGGTGCAAAGCCGCGATCACCCAGCGACCAGTACGGTCCGCCAACGCTGGTCGTGGTCAATCCACAGCTGACGCAGTCTGTCGTTGACTGGGATAGGCCTGCAGGAGCGCCTCCTGGAAAACCGGAACAGCTGCTGTCCAGATCGGCGCCGGGAATGCCAAGTTTCGCGGCTTCGCAGGAGCGGTCTCCGAACGACAGGATGTGGTTGAAAATGCGGTTAAAACCGCCGCTGATCTGGTTGACGGTACGATCAGAAAAAATGTGGGTCTCCGACAAGGCGACATTGCGCCCGTGGTTGGTGATGTGCTGAGTGCTGGCAAAAGGGCTCGGTTCGGCGAACCCCGGCGAACCGCCCGGAACGAAGTTCGTCGCTTGATCGTAGCTGAAGCGCGCAAAGATCGTGTCCTTAGTGGAAAAATTGTGGTCTAGGCGGACATCGAACTCACCTTCGTCCAGCTTCCTGACGGGCACATTGGCAAAGTTGAAGCCGGAGCCCGGAGCTACCCCTGGGCTGGGCAAGGGATACAGGTCCATCATCTGTCGGGTAATCGGGTTAATCAGTGCCTGCGGAATCTTATTGCAAGGTGTGCCCGCCGCCTGGGTTCCGTCAGCAGCGACGGAAAGCGGGTTTCCCGAACTGTCGCACATGAAGGGATCTCGACCGTTGGCGCCTACCACGCTATAAGGGTTGTAGAGTACTTGGGTTCCCGAGGGGAGGGGAACACCATATAAATCTGACGAAAAATCGCCCGTCCGCATCGCAGGCGTGGGTACAAAGCCGTTAAACGCGACCCCGCGCCGTTGCCTCCTTCCCTGGTAATCAACGAAAAAGAACGTCTTGTCCTTCCTGATGGGCCCACCCAGAGCGCCGCCAAATTGATTCAGATTGAACTTCTCCTTGGTCGCGGCAAAGAAGCTGGAAGCATCCAGGGAGGTGTTGCGGAAGAACTCAAACAGCGCTCCGTGATAGCCGTTGGAGCCTGATTTTGTTGTGACCAAAACCGTCGGACCCGCACGAGTGCCGTACTCCGCTGAATAGTTATAAGTGAGAACTTTAAATTCCTGGATGGCATCAATCGACGGCAAGATCGAGATGCCCCCAGCAGTTAGCTCGTTGTTGTCGTTGCCATCGAACAGCCAATCAGTGCTCTGAGCGCGCGAACCGCCAACCGAGAGCGAATAAGACCCGCGAGTCGAGACCTCGCTGCTGGGGCCGCCATTAAAGAAGCTGTTCGGGTTGGTTTCCTGCACTGTGCCGGGTGTCAATGTAGCCAATTGGACGAAGTCGCGGCCATTCAATGGCAGGTCGGCGACTTGCTGGGAGGTGATTACCTGGCCCAGGGTGGGAGTGGACGTCTCCACCGCCACTTCGGTCGCGCTTACTTCAACCGCCTCTGTGACCGAACCGGGTACAAGGGTAAAATCCACTTCGCGCTGCTCATTCACTTGCAGCCGAATGTCTGTCTGTTCGACAGTCTTAAAACCCTGGGAATTCACTCGAATCGTGTAATTCCCGACGGGCAGCAAAGGCGTAAGGTAATGCCCGGTGTCATCCGTCTTCGTTTCGCGAGAAAGCCCCGTGCCTTGCGAGGTGACGGTCACCGCCGCCCCCGAAATTACAGATCCCGTTTTGTCGGAAACGGTGCCCAAAAAACTCCCATTCGCCTGACCGTAAAGGAGCGGGCTAATGAAAAATGTAACCGAACAGAAAATTGCCACGATCAACGTTCTCTTGGTCAGCATCGATATCCCCCTCGCGCTCTCTCATTTGTAATTCGGAGCTTCCCTGATTCGAACGCGGCCTACGCATGGCCGCGCCCTTCTAACGGAAGATTCTTTGTTCTGCCTTGAAAAAGTAATAAGCGATCTAACCCCACGTCGCAGTCGCGACAAACTGATCGGTCGCGATTAACTATTTCAACTTAAATCTGTGCGCGAAACGATATTCCCATTTGCCCTCCACTGTCAACCAAATCCCGCTCTGGGAATCGTCCTGATTTAGGAAAGTACGCCCCCAGTCGCGGTTGAAACGACTGCGCAAGGGGAATGGTTCATTAGTACATGATCGTCTTGGTCAAATGATGTGGCCACGACGTGGTGTGATAGTGGGTCCAGAGGCGGGCGTCGATCTGGGGAATGATGACCTGCTGGTCTTTTTGGCGAATATTATTGATCTCTTCACTGAGCAGGGCGGTGGCGTAGATGCAGTGCGCCCGGATCTCGATTTCCCAGCGGCTGTCGCGCGGAATCATCTGGTAGGTGTTGATGGCGCGTTCAAGCTCCGTTGAGTAACTGGTGATTCCCAGAAGCCGCA
>DATEPX010000181.1:0-7780 GCA_035272945.1 Terriglobales bacterium | reverse complement strand
TCAGGAGCGTAAAGTCACCGTTTTCTGACAAGGGGATGCATATGATTCCACGCCGTGTTGTCGTGACTGGTGGAGCCGGCTTCATTGGCTCCAATCTCGTCGACAACCTTCTACGTGATGGAAATGATGTGACGGTTTTTGATAGCCTGAGCCGCCGAGGCAGTGAAGCCAACCTCGGCTGGCTTCAGGACCAGCATTCCCATAACAGATTCCGAGCGGCGCGTGGAGATGTCCGCGACTTCCGTGCGGTGCAGTCCGTCATTCGCGATGCGGATGTGGTGTTTCATCTGGCCGCACAGGTCGCCGTCACCTCGTCTGTTGAGGATCCCCATTCTGATTTTGAGGTGAACGCACTCGGGACCTTGAACGTCCTTGAGGCAGCCCGGCTAAGCGGTCGGCAGCCCATTGTCGTCTTTACGTCGACCAACAAGGTTTACGGTGGCATGGAAGATACCATGGTGGTCGATCGCAACGCCCACTACGAATACCGCGACTTTCCAAATGGGATCCCCGAGTCGCAGCCGCTCGACTTCCACTCTCCTTATGGATGCTCAAAAGGCGCGGGGGACCAATACGTCCGTGACTATGCGCGCATCTACGGCCTTCCAACCGTCGTTTTCCGCATGAGTTGCATTTATGGGCCCAGGCAGTTTGGAACCGAGGACCAAGGCTGGTTGGCGCACTTTATGATCGCGCTTGTCACCGGGCGCCCGATCATGATCTATGGGGACGGGAAGCAAGTCCGGGATGTGCTCTTCATCGACGATCTGGTGCGTGCTTTTCGGCTGGCGGTTGAGAGAATTGAGACCACGAGAGGTCAGGTCTACAACATTGGGGGGGGCCCATCGAACACACTGTCCGTCTGGGTTGAGTATGGAGAGATGCTGGCGCGGCTGGCGGGTCGCAGGGTCAGTGTTCTGTTTAGCGGATGGCGTCCTGGGGACCAGCGCTGCTATGTGAGCGACATTCGGAAAGCATATTCCGACCTGGAGTGGCGGCCGGAAGTTGACAAGGAGGAAGGCGTGCGGCGCCTTTGGAAGTGGGTGTCATCGAACCAGGACATGCTGCGGCGACTGGTAGACAACGGCGTCCCACATTCCGTTGTGGCGGAGTGATTTGCATGAACATTCTGGTCACAGGGGGCGCCGGCTTCATTGGCTCTCATCTGGCCGACGGCCTGATCCGTGAGGGCCACCGGGTCGTGATCGTGGACAATGAAACCACGGGCCGGAGCCCCAACGTCCCCGTGGAAGCCGTCTACATCAAGGGTGACGTGACTCGGTTCGCGGATCTCGAACTCGCGTTTGCTCAAGGGCTGGACGCGGTATGCCATATTGCCGGTCAGGTGTCGCTCATCAGTTCCTTCACGAACCCGTTGGTCGACCTTCGGGTCAATGTCGAGGGCACCGTGAACGTCCTTCAGCTCTGCCTGAAGTACCGCGTTCCGCGGCTTCTCTATGCCAGTTCGATGACAGTCTATGGTACCAGTGAACAGCTGCCGACTCCGGAGAGCGCACTCTGCGCGCCCATCTCATACTACGGCATCACCAAGTACGCTTCCGAGCGCTACGTGCACGCCACCGCCCAGCGTGTCGACCTGGATTTCGCATTCCATGTGACCTCCTTCCGGATGTACAACGTGTACGGGCCGCGGCAGGCGTTGGACAACCCATATCAGGGGGTCCTCGGAATCTTCCTGGGAAACCTGTTGCGGGATGAGCCTGTCACCATTTTTGGCGACGGGCATCAATCGCGCGATTTCATCTATATCGATGATGTCGTGGAAGCATGGGTTTCTGCCCTGGCGAATCCAGAAACCTACGGAGGTGTGTTCAATCTTGGGAGCGGTCACCGTCTCTCCATCAACCAACTCGCCGATCACGCCCTCGCGGCGTTCGATCGGACTCGCATTGACGGAAGGGTCGTGTATGCGCCAGGCCGCCCCGGCGAGCAGCGCCACGTGGAGGCCGACGTCACCCTGGCGCGCAAAGTCCTAGGGTGGCAGCCGAGAATGCCGTTCAACGTGGGGCTGGCAGAGACTGTACGGTGGGCCACCGCGATTCTGCCGAGGCCTGCGGCGTGACCAGCCGCAGAAGTCACGGTAATGGATCGGCACTCTTCGCAATCATTCCCGTGACCAAGCGCTTGCGATGGCTCGCTCTCTTCTTCGCAGAGCGGCGTCCACAGGACACTCGCTCAAAACGCAACAGCAATGTGCAAATGAACTATTCAGCTCCATCAGGGGGCGGAGGTCTGGAATGAAGCTGCTGATTGTCTCAAAGCTGGATCGCTATGCACGTGCCGTTACCACGATCTCGAAGTACGTCCAGGTAGGGAAGGCGCTCGGCCACGAGGTTGCGGTCTTTGGCGAACAACTCTCGAATGTGCCCTCGGTGCCCTACTCGCTGGATGTGAGCAAGTTTGACTTCGCCATCTTCGTCGTATACGAAACGTCGGACTTTCCTGATTTGCCATACCTCGCCCGATTACTTGACGGCATGCCCAAAGAGCGGCGCGTCATCATCGACTGCTGCGGACGCTACAACGAGACGATCCGGATCGAGCACGATTTCAACCACCTGGAGAAGATGGACGGCCACCAGGGTTGGGAATGGATTGAGGGACTCCAGGCAGTGTCAGACAGGATATTGCAGCCGACGCTGAGTCCGTTGCGGACGGACGTGCGTCCCTTCCTGTTCCACGCCTACGATCCGGGGGTGGCTTTGCGTCCCGACAGCACGCCACATCAGGCGACGCAAACCAGGCCGGGCAACGGGCATGGAGGTAAGCCCTACGGCCTGATCTACGTGGGCAACAACTGGCAACGTTGGACTCAAATGCGGCGCTTACTTGAAGCGATCGAGCCGTTGAAGAACGATCTGGGCCCCATCTGTCTAGCGGGATGGGACTGGGAGAAGCGGCCGGATTGGGCTATACAGCTTGGTGTGCGCGGCGCGGATGTCGATCCCGCTCTGCTGGATCGGCTGGGTGTGGAGAGGAGGAACGCGATCCCGTTCGATGAGGTCATCGAGTTCGTCGGGCAGGCGCGCTTCACCCCCGTCTTCCACCGGCCGCTGTTCAACCACCTGGGGCTCGTGACGAACCGCACGTTCGAGATGTTCTGCTCCCAAGCTATCCCTCTCCTCATGCTACCCGAGGATATGGTCGAAGCGATCTACGGCGCAGACGCCCGTCCACTGACGCCTGGCGACGACGTGGCGGCGTGCCTTAAGGACATGATGCGCCGCCCCGACACGTACTGGGAGGCGGTTTTAAAGACCCGAGGCCACCTGTCTGTGCATCACTCGTACGAGAAACGCTTCAGGGAACTGCTAGCGATCCTGGAGCGCTAAGGTACAAGTGACCGCAAGCAGAGTGCGCCAAAGGGTGGGGCCATGAAGATCCTGTTCGTCATGGAGAAGCGGGTGAATGCAGGCAGTATTCAGGCCGTCGCCAACTACATGCGCGCCGGCGACGAATTTGGCCATTCGATTGCACTCTACGGACGCCAGGATCCGAACTTTCCCCGCCTCCGATTCTCAACAGAGGCCAGCGCCTTCGACTACGTGGTGTTTATTATCGAGTCGAGGCTCCAGTGGATGAGCGGGCTGCGACTGCCCCGAATCCTGTCCAGGGTGCCGCGCGGCCGCCGGGCCATCCTCGACGCCGACGGCATGTACAACCCCACCATCGCCGTCGAAGGCTACGATCGGAACCACGCGAACGAACGCGAACGATTGGTGTGGCTGACTACTTTCGATTATCTGGCGGACAAGATCCTTCAGCCCACGCCCGTGCCGTGTCAGCCAGGGGTAAGCGCCCTGGCGTTCTACGGCTACGATCCTGCCTCGCAGATCAGAGCCGACGCCGCGCCATCCAAGCGCTTCGACATTGTGCACGTAGGGCATAACTGGTGGCGCTGGCGGGAGGTGAGCAACTCCTTGCTGCCGGCCATCGAGCGGATCCGCGATCGCTTGGACGGCATTTGCTTCGTGGGAGCGTGGTGGGATGGGGTGCCGCCATGGGCACGCGCGCTCGATCTCGAGGCCGCTTTTTGTGTGGAAGCGGAACGGTTCCGGCGGGTGCGCATCGAAGTGAGGCCACCCGTACCCTATTCGCAGGTTATCCCGACTATGAGTGAGGGCCGTGTGAACCTCATGACACAACGTCCGCTATTCCGCCATCTCAGATTCCTGACGTCCAAGTACTTCGAGATTTTCTGTGCCAATACCATCCCACTGGTCATGCTCGACCCGGATCATGCGGAGTCCGTTTATGGCCCGGCGGGACGCGAACTAGCGCTGCACGACGGGATCGGCGACAAGTTGCTCGACGTGCTCAGCCGGCCGCACAAATATAGGGAAATCGTAGAACAAGTTCGTCGCCATCTAGTCCAGCACCATTCCTACCAGCGCCGCCTGCAAGAGCTCGTGGCCGCGCTCGAAGCCTGAGCCCGATCCAAGCGGTCGTCAGGGAGGATCGCGAAGTATGAGGTTGATGTTCATTTACTGGCCCTTTGAGGACCAGGGCAGCGGCTTGGTCATCCAGGGCTACAGCGCGGCCGCCGAGGCGCTTGGTCACCAGGTGGTGGTATATGGCCGGGAGAACCCGAAAATACCCTTGGATTACTCCTTGGATATCGAATCGGCCGACGCGGTCATCTTTATCTTCGAGTGGACGACGGACCTGTGGCGGGCCGACCACCTCGACCTCGCGCGGCTGGTGGGCAAGGTGCCGAGGGCGCGGCGCGTGATCCTCGATGGCGATGGTAACTACAACGACGTCATCAGCGTCTTGGGTGACTACAACCACCGAGACGCGGCGGCGAGCCGGCGATGGATTGATGTGTGTGACAGCCTGTCTGACAAGATCTGCCAACCCACCTTGCACCCCTTGCGGGAGAACGTGCGTACGTTCTTGTTTTACGCCTACAACCCGGCGTGGGAGGTGCCCCTGGACTTCAGTGACAAAGAGTACAATATGATCTACCTCGGGAACAGCAAGTTCCGCTGGCGTCCCATGCAGCGGGTGCTGCAGGCCCTCGAGCCGATCCGTGAGCAGGTGGGTCGGATCGCCCTGGTCGGCCACGGTTGGGATTCGCTCCCGCCATGGGCTGCCTACATGCGGATGGAGGACGCCTACTATACTGACGTACCTTACCTAAGAAAGCTGGACATCGAAGTCCTGCCTCCGGTCCCCTTCAACCAGGTCATTGGATGGATGAGCAAGGCGATCTTCAACCCGGTGCTTAGCCGGCCGACGTTTAGGCATCTGCGGCTGGTGACTCCCCGCTTTTTTGAGACGCCAGCCGCAAACACGATTCCCCTGTTCGGGTTAGAAGAGGCGTATGTGCAGGAGATCTATGGGGAGTGTGCCCTCGAACTTGTGTTGATGGGCGACCACGCGCAGGAAAAGATCCTCGATGTGGTGCGCTGGCCCGAACATTATGCGGACATCGTGATGGGTATCAGACAGCAGCTGGCCGAGAAGCACTCGCACGTTGCACGGCTACGGGAACTGATCGAGATCGTGAAGAGTTGAGAACTGATGATTGGCAGGATGAACGTGCCCTGTACACGCATAAGCTGGGATCGACCACGAAGGATTAGGCCAGTAATCAACGTGAGGAGGCCCCCTCTTTTATGCGTCTGATATTCGTCCACTACGTGTACGAAGATCGTGGAAGCGCTCAGGATCTCCACAACTACGCTGAGATTGCTAAGGCGCTGGGCCATGAAGTCGTGGTGTATGGTCCTCCGGACGGGAAATCGTCGTTCCGATATTCGCTCGACATCAGGTCGGACGATGCAGTTATCTTCATTTTTGAATGGACGACGGAGATCCAGCGAGGCGACCACCTCGATTTCGTGCGCCTGGTTGGGAAGGTGCCCCGGGAGCGACGAGTGATTATCGACTGTGACGGCAAATACAACGAGGCGATCAGTGTTATTGGCGACTATAATCACCCGGACAGTGCGGCGAGCCGACGATGGACCGACGTCTGCGACAGTCTTTCTGACAAGGTCTACCAACCTACGCTCCACCCGCTGCGGCCGAACGTGCGCCCCTTCTTCTTCCACGCTTACAACCCGGCGTGGGAGGTGCCGTTGGACTTCAGTGCCAAGGAGTATGGGATGTACTATGTGGGCAATAATTGGTTCCGCTGGCGGCCCATGCAGCGGGTGCTGCAGGCCCTCGAGCCGATCCGTGAGCAGGTCGGCCGCATCGGCATGGTCGGCCACGGCTGGGATTCGCCTCCGCCCTGGACCAATCCGACCCTAATCGAAGACGCCTATCGCTCGGACCCGGGCTACCTGAGAAGGCTTAACATCGAGATCAGTCCTCCTATCCACTTCGACCAGGTGATCGGCTGCATGGGGAAGGGCACCTTCGCGCCGGTGATCTACCGCCCGCTGTTCAACCATCTACGCTTTGTGACCTGCCGCACATTTGAGACGCCGGCGGCCAATACAATCCCCTTGTTCGGGCTGGACGAGGCGTACGTGGAGGAGGTCTATGGCGAGCGAGCTCTCGAACTCATGCTAGGAGGAGAAAGGCCACATGAGAAGATCCTAGACATTTTGAGCCGACCTGAACATTATGGAGAAATCGTCATGGAGATCCGACGACATTTGGCCGAGAGGCACTCGTACGCCATGCGAGTTCAAGAGTTGATTGACATCGTAGAAAGTTGAGAAATACGGAGATAAGCGCTGAGATGACGAAGCTTGAGTTGGCGACTTCCGAGATGTCAATGCAACTGCGTTATGGCTTCAATGGGAGGGAAAACTGGAGCCACTTTGCGTTGGGCCCCCATCGAGAGTTCATTTGTGCGCGGCTCCGTGAGATGGGGACCGGCATCATCCGTATCTTCTTCGACGAGCGCTTTACCAATCCGGTATCGGACTGGCATCGATTTGCCGCCTACATCCAGGCCATACTGAACGTTGGCGCCGTACCCATGGTTACCTTCGCTAAGTTCCCTCCGCCATGCACATCGGGGGCGCGCTCGTTCGCCGACCGATGCGCGGAAGTCGTGAAGCATTGCATCGAGGAGTGGGGAGGCGGGACGGTACGCGACTGGTATTGGTGCGTGGGGCATGAACCCAACAGTGAGTGGGTCAGCGGCGGGCTCACTTTTGAGCAATATCGGCGTATTTACGAAGAGGTAGCGCAGGAGCTCTTGCGCTGGTTATCGCCCTATTTGGGCGGGCGCAAACCGCGGATTGGAGGCCCTGCCGCCGACGGCTTCCAGCCATTCTGGATGGACTGGGTATGGCGATTCGTGAACGAAATCGACAATTCACTCATTGGCTTTGTCTCCTGGCACCGTTATGGAGATTGGCGCGAGCTGGGCCAGTGGGGGGCGCCTCATGATGAGACCGTCTTCAGAAGGCTTCTTATGGCCCGGACGACGGAGTACGAAACACGTGCAAAGGCGGTCGGCCGTATCCTTAGAGGGCGCAACATCTTGAACGTGTGCGGCGAGCTTAATGCTCACTCCCACCATGAGGCACGTGTCAGCCAGCAGTTTAACGAAACCATTTTCGGAGCGACCTACTATGCGTCTGCGCTGTTTCACTTGTTGCGAGGTGGAGCCGACGCTGAGATATTTCGGACGGGCACGGATAACAGTCCATATGGAATCATGGACGAAGCCACCATAGCCACTCCCGTCTTCCATGCCAAGAAGCTCTGTGCCCAGCACCTCCGCTATGGCGACCGCATTTCATTCCCTTCCTGCACTAAGCTGAACTCGGGCGTAAATGTTGTGGTAGCG
>DATEPX010000180.1:0-6203 GCA_035272945.1 Terriglobales bacterium | reverse complement strand
CTCAGTCCGCTTTCAGTCCGCTTCCGTCTGCGGCATGGCTGAAAATCGCAACTAGGATTGCCCCGCGCAGCCACGCGAATCGGGTGACGGTAAGCTGAAACCTTTTCCCGCCTGTTGCGTCTTACTGTCAGTGGTAGATAGACTGGTGATGTTGAAACTGTTGATCAAGCTCGGTGTTTCCGCTCTGGCGCTGATGCTGGCTGCGCTGCCGGTCGCGGCGTGCGTATTGCCGGGTACATCAATGACATCGGCCGAGCGCGAGTGTTGCAAGAAGATGGCTGAGCAGTGCGGAGACATGGGGATGGCGAAATCCCATGCTTGCTGTAAGGTAACCGCCACGCCAGCGGATTTTCACGCTCTGAAGACCGCCTCTTCGCAACTGGATCATGTCAGTTTGGTTCTGTTTCACGCGCTTCCCCTTACCGCCCAGACCGACGTGTACTTCTCGCTCGCACAATGGTCGTCGCGTGTTTCGTGCACGCATAGTCCGCCAGGACTAGAGTCTCTAACCACAACCGTCCTAAGAATCTGATCGTCTTTCCTCTGAGCTGCTAACGCACTCGTGCGTCTGCACGTTCGTGCGCCTACAAACTGGTGTTTGTTTGCGGAGGAAAGAATGCAATCCACTTATTTGTCCCGAAGTCTCTTCGGGTGCACTCGTATTTCGCTAATTAGTGTGGCTGTGCTCGTCGGAACAATGGTGCTTCCGGCCAAGGGAACAGCTCAACAAACAGGAATTTCGCAACAGTCAGCCTCGATTCCTGAGTCCCCCGGCATGGCCGAGCACGCGGGGATGCCCACGTCTCTGCGTGAGCTAATCCAAGAGGCAGAGGAGAAGAATCCACAGATTGCGGCCTCGTTCCACACGTGGCAGGCTTCTCGAAATGTTCCCAAGCAGGCCTCTGCGCTACCCGAGACGCAATTCTCGGTGCAGCAGTTCAGTGTGGGCAGCCCGCGACCCTTCGCGGGCTACAGCAACAGCGATTTCGCCTACATCGGGTTTGGCGCTTCGCAGGACATCCCCTATCCAGGCAAACGGCGGTTGCGCGCCCGTGTCGCCGAACACGAAGCGGACTCCATGGAAGCGCAGACCGATTCAATGCGCCGAACGGTCGTGGCAAACCTCAAGATGCTTTATTTCCACCTGGCCTATATTCAGCAAACCCTCGGAGTTCTGCAGAGAAGTGATGCACTACTGACTCAGGTGCAGGAGGCGGCCGAGGCACGCTACCGCGTGGGGCAAGGCAATCAACAGGATGTGCTGAAAGCTCAGTTGCAGCATACGAAGATTCTTCAAGAGATCGCACACCACCATCAGGAAGAAGGACTCCTCGAAGCCCAGATCAAGCAGGTCCTGGGACGTTCGCAGGAGTCCGCAGACATCGTTGCCGAGAGTCTCACGGTGCGATCTCTTCCATACGCCGCAGCCGAACTCTTGCAGCGGGCTCGGGAGCAGAATCCGGATGTGCACTCAAAGCAGGCCTCTATTCGGCAGCAGGACACCCAAGTCGAGCTGGCGCACAAAGAGTTTCGCCCGGACTTCAATGTGGGTTACACATACGAGCACACCGCGAGTCAATTCAAGGACTACTACATGGCGAGCTTTAGTGTGCGCTTGCCGAACCGGGGCCGCCAGCGCGCGGCATTAGCCGAAGCGGAACAGAATCGAGAGCGAGCACGGCAAGAGCTGGACGCTGAATCGCAGCGCGTGCTTTCGGAAGTGCAGCAGCAGTATGTGCGCGCCAAGACTTCGGAAGAGCGGTTGAAGATCTACAGTGATGGTCTCGTGCCGCAATCGGAAGCTACCTTTCAATCGGCCCTGTCTGCCTATCAATCGAACCGCCAAGACTTCGAGAGCCTGCTTTCCGGGTTCCTCGATGTTCTGAACCTCGATTTGGAATACCGCAATGAGCTGGTGGAGCACGAGTCGGCGCTGGCTGAACTAGAGCGGCTTACCGGGGTGGATCTGCCATGAACGAGCGCAACTTCAAAACGAATGCAAACGAGGGATCAGACATGCTCCGTACAGAAAATAACAAATATCGCCGGGCGTTTTGGATTGCACTCACTACAACTCTTGTGCTCGCGATTGTGACGTTGCTCTTGTGGTGGCGTTTAAGCCATGCCGGAACTGCTTCGCAGCCTGGCGCCACCTCCGCAAGCGAGTCCATGGACTCGATGGCGCAAACTTCATCGGCCAACGCCTCGCGTTCGGAGCCAGCAGCGGGAGGCGACCCTCAGACCGGCAATATGCAAGAGACGCCGGTTGCCCCGTTCCAGCTGACGCCCCAGCGGATGCAGAGCATCGGTATGGTGCTTGGGAAGGTTGAATACAAGCCGGTCGACACGGAGCTTCGCTTCTACGGCAATGTGCAGGTTGATGAGCGGCGACAGGCCTACGTGCAAACCCGCTTCGCCGGATGGATTCGCAAAGTCTATGCCGACGCTACGGGCAATTTTATTGGCAAGGGTCAGCCCTTGTTCACGATCTACAGTCCTGACCTTGTCTCGACCGAGCACGAATACTTGCTGGCAAAGAAGAACTCCGAGGCTTTGCAGCAGAGCAAAGTGAGCGGGGTGGCTTCGGGTGCGTCTTCTCTCTTCAGTGCTGCCAAAGAGAGACTGCTGCAATGGGAAGTGTCTCCGGCCGAAATCGAGAAGCTCGATCAAGGCGGGAAGGCGATTACCGATCTGACAGTGAATTCTCCCGTGTCGGGTTACATCACACAGAAAAACGCACTGCCCAATATGTACGTCCAGCCTGAAACCATGCTGTACACCGTGGCTGACCTTTCTGACGTTTGGGTACTCGCCCAGGTATTCCAAAGCGATGCAGGCAAGATCAAGCCAGGTGATCCCGCAGAGGTCACGGTCGATGCGTATCCCGGTCGAGTCTTCAGTGGACGCGTGGATTACATCCTCCCGCAACTGGACATGAACACGCGCACGCTGCCGGTGCGGTTGGTCTTTGCGAATCCTGGCCTGAAGTTGAGGCCTGGAATGTACGTCAATGTTCGTGCCAAGCTCCCGATGGGTCGCCAGCTGGTCGTCCCGTCTAGTGCGGCGTTTCACTCAGGGACCAAGAACCTGCTGTTCGTCTACAGCGGCGAAGGCAACGTCGAACCGCGCGAAGTGGAATTGGGGCCTCAAGTCGGCGATGAACTGGTGGTCACCAAGGGCGTAAAGGCACAGGAACAAATTGTTACTTCGGCGAACTTCCTGATTGATTCCGAAGCCCAATTGCAGGCGGCCGCGGGCGCATTTGTTCCTCCGCCTCCCGGCGCTGGTCAGGCGGCTTCGATGAATGCTCCAGCAGAACAACAAGCGAATGTGGAATTGACAACTGATCCCGATCCTCCGCACAAGGGCAGCAACATCGTTCGCGTGAAGCTCACAGGCCAAGATGGGAAACCGATCACGGGAGCAAACGTAACCGTGACCTTCTTCATGGCGGCAATGCCGGCGATGGGAATGGCGGCAATGAAAACCGTCATCAATGCCAGCGACAAAGGCGGCGGCATGTATGAAGGCAAAGGCGATCTGGGTTCCGGTGGCACTTGGCAAGTCACCATCAGGGCACAACAAAATGGGCAGACGATTGCTAACAAGCAGCTCACGCTCAATGCCACGGGAGGTATGTAATCGTGATCTCCCGAATCATCGAGTGGTGCGCACACAATCGATTCCTGGTCTTCACCGGAGTACTTCTGCTTACACTGGCTGGAATCTGGTCCATGGGCCACGTTCCGCTGGACGCCCTGCCGGATATTTCAGACGTGCAGGTGATCATTCACACCAACTGGGAAGGTGAACCGCCCAACATCATCGAAGATCAAGTCACCTACCCCATTGTTACTGCGCTGCTGGCTGCGCCGCGGGTGAAAGCGGTACGAGCGCAGACCATGTTCAATGACTCCTATGTCTTTGTGGTTTTCGAAGACGGGACCGATATCTACTGGGCCCGTTCTCGGGTTGTGGAGTACTTGCAGACGATTGCGGGTCGGCTTCCCGCAAACGTTCATCCTGCGATTGGTCCCGATGCGACCGGTGCGGGCTGGGTCTATGAATATGTGCTGGTCGATCACAGTCACAAGCAGAGCCTCGCCGATCTTCGAAGCATTCAGGACTGGCACCTGCGCTATCAGCTGGCAACCGTTCCCGGCGTTGCCGAAGTGGCGAGCATCGGTGGGTTCGTGCGCCAGTACCAGGTGAATGTCGATCCCAACAAGTTGCTCGCGTATGGCATTCCGCTGTCCACGGTCATTGATCGGGTGATGTCGAGCACGAATGAAGTCGGAGGCCGCGTGCTCGAACTGAGCGGTACGCGATACATGATTCGTGGTCTGGGCTATCTGAAGTCACTCGACGATCTGGCGAACGTGCCCGTGATGGCGAAGAGTGGGACGCCCGTACTCATCAAGGATCTGGGCACGGTTTCCTTCGGCCCGGACATGCGGGAAGGTGTAGCGGAGTGGAATGGCGAAGGCGAGACCGTGGGCGGCATTGTGGTCATGCGGTATGGGCTGAATGCTCTCAACGTGATTGATGGCGTCAAGAAGAAGCTTGCGGAGATCAAAGGATCGCTGCCTCCGGGAGTCGAGGTCGTGTCCGGCTATGACCGCGGGGGACTGATCAGCGAATCGATCAACACTTTGAAACATAGCCTGATTGAGGAAGCGATCATTGTCTCCCTCGTCATTATTGTGTTCTTGTTCCACTTCCGCTCGGCGCTGATCCCGATTCTCACCTTACCGATCGCGCTCGCGATCTCTTTCATTCCCATGTACTACCTGAATGTCAGCTCCAACATCATGTCGCTGGGTGGGTTGGCATTGGCGATTGGGGTGTTGGTGGACGCCGCCATCGTCATGGTGGAAAACGGATATCGGCATCTTTCCGAACGCTCGGCATCCGGTGGAGAAGCACTCGGGGAGATGAATTCCTCGAATGGACCACTCCTCCCCAAAGAGACAGACGCGAGCGCGGGTAAATACACGAAGAAAGCCGTTGAACGAGAGCGGGTACGCATTCTCATCGACTCCGCCAAGCAGGTGGGGCCCGCGCTGTTCTTTTCTCTCCTTATTATCGTGGTCTCGTTCCTCCCAGTGTTCCTGCTGGAAGCACAGGAAGGACGCATGTTCCGTCCGCTGGCATGGACGAAAACGCTGGCTGTCGGCTTCTCGTCCTTGCTGGCCATCACGCTGGTTCCCATCCTGATGGTCATTTTCATTCGAGGGAATCTGCGGCCCGAATCGGAAAATCCGATCTCAAGGGTGACACAGGCACTCTACTTGCCGGTTTTACGACTCTGCCTGAAATACCGCAAGACCACGTTGTTGCTCAATTTGGCATTCCTGGTGGTGACGTTTCCCTTGATGTTCAAGATGGGCAGTCAGTTCATGCCGCCCTTGTTTGAAGGCTCATCGCTCTACATGCCTACGGCGCTTCCCGGTATTTCGATCACGCAGGCTTCGCAGCTCTTGCAGGAACAAGACCGGATTCTCCGCTCTTTTCCGGAAGTTGAGACCGTGTTCGGCGTGGTCGGCCGATCCGACAGTGCCACGGACAACGCTCCCCTCGATATGTATGACACGACCGTGATGCTCAAGCCGCGCGAAAAGTGGCGGCCGGGTATGACCTACGAAAAGCTCATTCGCGCGATGGACGAGAAGCTCCAGTTTCCGGGCCTGACAAATACCTGGACAATGCCAGTGCAAAACCGCCTCGACATGGCTCTTACTGGGATCAAGACACCCGTGGGAATGAAACTCCAAGGGACGAATCTGGAGCAAATCCAGCAACTCGGGGCAAAGGTACAGCAGATTCTCTCGGGGTTACCTCAGGTGCGTTCCGTTTTTGCCGAGCGAGTCTCCCAAGGTTTTTACATCAACGTGGAGGTCAATCGTCCGGAGGCGGCGAAGTATGGCTTGACCATTGGCGACGTGCAACAGGCGGTGGAATCTGGCATTGGTGGCATGAACGTTGCCGAAAACGTCGAAGGCCGCAGCCGCTATCCGATCAATGTCCGTTACCAGCGTGATTTCCGCGACAACGTCGAAGAGCTGAGTCGCGTGTTGATTGCGACACCTTCGGGCGCGCAGATACCGATTTCCGAAGTAGCCAAGATTTCATTCTCGCGCGGCCCGGCAATGATTCGCGATGAAGATGGCCAGCTCACAGGATATATCTACATTGATCTCAAC
>DATEPX010000179.1:0-28871 GCA_035272945.1 Terriglobales bacterium | reverse complement strand
ATGATACAAATCGGTTTATGAATGGTGTTCCCTGTGGTGGTCAATTCAGCGAAGCACTACTGGGTTATTCTTGGCGAGCGCCGTCGGCGCTGGCGACTGCGGCTTTGATGGTGGGCTCAGACAAATCTCTAGGCTGCTGTTGGGAGATGATCTGTGCGGACTTCTTGGCGGGGCGAAGCTGGATAGCGGGAATCCGGATATTGACCGGAGCTGGAATGTCCTCACCGCGCCCGAGTTGCTGCAGTCTTTCGAGTTGGTTCATGGCTTAAAACATAACTAGGTCCACGGGCTCACAATGGTTCTCAGGGTGGCCTCGAAATCAGAAGCATTCCGTGTGACAAGAGTTAGTGCGTGGACTTCTGCGGTGGCAGCAATGAATGCATCCCGCGGTTCTATCGGGCGGCCCAGAGATTCGCTCCGGGCGACAAGCCTCCCACAGGTGTCGGCTATTTCAAGGTCCACCGGCAGGATTCTTCCCTGAAAGCGCGTTCTCAAGTCCTTCCGCAACCATCCATCGAGGCGGTCGCGTCGTCTGCCAGTCGCCAAGCGCTCAATACCATAGCGCAATTCAGTAATGGTCACCACACTGATGAAAACGCTCTCCTCGTCTGCCTCCGCCAACCAGGCGAGCAAGCCCGCATTGGGCCGTGCTTTCATTGGCTCCGACAGTACATTTGTATCTAGCAGAAAATTCATAGTTCGATCTTACGCAGGCGCACCGGGAGGCGCCTGAGCTTCAGCCCGGAACCACGCAGCGGTGATGTGGTGAGAAACTCTGCCAAATTGCCTTTCCGCCTGGCTTTCCGTTCCCACTCCTCTGCGGCAACAATCACCGCCGTCGTGCGGCCGTGTTTGGTGATTTTCTGGGGTCCCTCGGATTGTGCTTTATTTATCAACTCACTGAATTTCGCCTTCGCCTCTGCCACGGTCCATGCATGCGTGCTCATAGCCCACCGCCCCCATTAGATCGTTATGGTCATAATAGTCATTTTTAGGTCTGGCTGCAAGAAGGCTTGCTCTCCTGAGCACGGTCATCGTTCTGACAGGCCTACTTTAAGGACTAGAATGTGGTCTGCAGGGTTTCAGTACAGCTGGTCGAAGTCAATGCACAGTAGGAAGCGGTCCATCTGAAGTGAAGATCCTTTCATGGGTACGACAATTACTGACGAGCAGCGCCAAGAGTTCGCACCGCTGATGGAGAACACGATTCGTCAGCTCGGGTCAGGCCATTTTCTCCCACACAGCGGTATTCGTTTCCCGCCAGAACCCTTGTACCAGCTGTTCCTACGTAGGCCTGTGTCTCGGTCAACCAGCAATCGTCGAAGCCAGACTCGTGCGGCAACCAGGAGTCGATCTTGGTCTGTTTGACGAACTTACGTACTAAGGTGACCGCAGCGAAACGTGAATCAGTCCGCGTCCGCAAAGGGGTTTACGATACGTACGCCTGCGATCATTTGTCCTGCACTTAGATCCTCCGAGAGGATCTGGCTTGCACCACCCTTGAGAGCCGACGCCACAATCAGTGCATCCCAGAATCCGATTTGGGCTTCATCTTCGATTCGAAATGCAGTCGACACCTCAGCAGGTGTGGTGTCGATGCACCAGGTTGCATAGCTGCTCACGACAAGGCGAGCCGATTCTCTCGATATTGGACGCGTAATTTTTCGAGTAACGTTCACGTAAAATTCTTGCAGTACCTGGACGCTGAGAACACCAGTCCGTTCGCTCCAGAGTTCATGGAGGACACCCTTTGCAGCCTTGTGCTTTACGTTGGCATCGACGTCGTGGGCGTAAATCAACACATTGGTGTCCACAAAGGTCCTATCGTTCATGCAGTTCGTCCCGGCTTGTGCGAATTACTCCGCCCATGTGAAAGCCTTTCTCGAGAAGGTCCCGAGCCTGGCGTTCGGCACGTTCATATGCTTCTTCACTCCCTACGAGGAATTCGATCTCCTGGGCGAGTAGGCCACTGATGGAAGTCTCCCGCCGGGCAGCAAGAATCTTTGCCTTCTTAAGTACCTGCCGACTCAGACAAATGGTCACGTTCTGCTTTCCCCCGCCTCGCGTATTCGCCGCCATACTTTCCTTTCTCCTTCGTTGTCACGTAAAATACGTGTACCACGTATGCGACGTGGTGTCAAACGTACCATGATCTGAGGGGCGAAGGTCCATGGGTTCTTTCTGCCGCTTGCCGTTTAGCATATGTCTGACATTGCAGATATAATATGGATAACATTGCAACGGCGAGTGAGGCCAGGTAGCTGACGACCCAGTCGAATCAATAGCTTGCCAAGTACGAGCTTCGCCGCACCATGCCGGAAACAGGTGGGATCTAAGGAGGCGTTGGGTTCGCCGTTTCTTCGGTGTACCATTGCGGCCATGAAGGGAGTTGCACCCAGGTCTCGCCGACGATCACGACAGCCTTTAGCCTCCCTTCGTTTGTGTAGCCAAAGAAGAGCACGCACATTTAGAGCGATATGCATTTCAGTGATTTAGGCGCGGGAAGTCCGCGGATTCTCATGCCCACGGGTTGACGACAGAAACCGCGACATCCTCGAAGTGCGCGATATTGCGAGTTGCCAGCGTTGCATGATGGGCGAGCACGATACCCGCAATCATTGTGTCGCGCAGATCACCGGGCCGACCTTTCTTGTGTCGAGTTAACATCAGATCTGCGGCCTGTTGCGCAGCAGGCGCATCGAATGCGGCAACCCGCTGCTCAATCTTCTCGAGAAGCCCGCCGAATGCCTGCATCAATAGAGATCTTCTCTTCCCTGCGGCCATGATCTGCAATCCGAACTGGACCTCAAGAATTGTCACGGACGTTGTCCAGATCGATGTCCGGGGCTGCCCGTCCAGCCAGTCAATGACCTTTCTATCTGGAATCTGACGCATCAGCGCCGAGAGCACGTTCGTATCCAAAATAATCATGGCTCAAAAGAGGGAGGCCTAATCTCCTGGCCTCGCAGTTCGGAAAGGTCCGACTTAAGCCCTACCTTATTGAACAAGGAAGAGATTTCCGTACCCAGCCCAGCGGTCGGAATCTCTTCGTCATTCACGGCATTGCGGAGGATATCTCGCGCTTCCTCCTCCATGCTGCGACCGTGTCGCCGGGCGCGGCGTTGCAACCGCACCTTCACTGCATTCTCAATGTTTCGGACGATTAGTTGCGCCATACCTTGATCCTCTATATGATATCATGATATCATATTAAAAAACTACACTCCTGATTTTCCAGCCAGTTAGCCCCTGGAACCGAGGGCGCCTTAGTTTCGCCATTTCTTCGACGCAACAATGCGCGTATTATGAAGAAAGCACGTGCACGCAGGTCTCGCCTGTAACAGTCACCTTACCTGGATCATGGCTTCCCAGCCCGCGACCGCTTAACAGGCGATGCCAATCCCCAGCAGCGGCGCGTTCGCCTGCTTCAAGGCGGAATGAACAAAACTGCGTACCGACTCCGCATTTCGCGGCGACGGCGCCTGCATGCGGTCCAGCAATTCGCCGCTGCCGCTGACTACGGCAGCTTTGATTGCGGTGCCGCCAATGTCGACGCCCAGCGCGAGTGGATTTTCCTCACGGCGCGAACCCGTTTCGCTGGTTTCGCTCACAGTGATTGTGCATTATACGCATCGTATGCAATTCTACTGAGCGCAAGCAGCCCCCATCCGAAACGCTGCAAGTGTTCCATCCTGAATTGAGGAGATGGTCGTATGCCGAAGAAGCAGGCAGATGAAAGGGCGCCCAGCCGGGGCGAACCCACTGCCGCCTCGTCATTCTTTGATCAGGCTATGCAGCTCCTCGAGAGGCTGAAGCGCACAGAGGCTGACGTAATTCAGCAAGCCGCTGATCTTTGCACGGACCGGATCGCCAAAGGTGGACTGGTTTTTCTCTTCGGTAACGGCCACTCGCGCATGATGTGCGAAGAAATGACGCCACGGCAGGGCTGCTTTCCCGGTTTTGTCGCCCTGGTCGAGCTCGCGCTTTCGAATCACTCAGCCATCATCGGGGCAAACGGCCTGCGTGCTCCTCTCTATCTTGAAAACTACGAAGGCTACGCTGAACAAATCCTGAGAGGATTTCACTTCGGAGAGAACGACGCTTTCATTGTGATTTCTACGAGTGGGATTCGACCTGTAGTCGTCGAAATGGCGATGGGAGCGCAGCAACGGGGCTTGCCGGTCATTGCCATCGTATCCGTCGCGCATTCCGAACACACGAAAGCGGCGCACTCCTCCGGAAAGAAGTTGACGGACTGTGCCGACATCGTGATCGACAACCAGCGTCCGATTGGAGATTGTGCTTTGCAGCTGTCCGGCCTTGACTGGCATACAGGCCCAGTTTCCACCATCACCGGCGCGATGGTCATCAACATGATTCGCTGCGCCACGGCAGAAGGGTTGTTACGCCGCGGCATCGTTCCCACTCTGCTGCCCAGCCATCAATCCGTAGGGAGTGTGCGGGCGGAAAAGCAACTGGAAGCCTTTTACGAGGCTTATCGAAAGAGCCTCGCCCATCTGTTCGAATAAGATCACCAGCGTCGTCAGCGTATGGAAGATTCTTAAGACTACTCAAGAGTGGAGGATCAGCATGCCGGTTCTTTGCAAACGCGCTCTTTTTCTTACACTGGCAGGCCTCATTACGGCCGCACACATCGTGCAAGCGGCCGAAACCTATGCTGTGTGGACCGAGCACGGCGTGGAGGCCAAGATGCGCGATGGCACCACGCTTCGAGCCGATGTCTATCGTCCAAAGGCCGAAGGAACGTTCCCCGTGCTTCTTGAACGCACTCCCTACGACAAGCGTAACTCCGCTGCCTTTGGCGTGAAGGCTGCGGCTCGAGGTTACGTCGTCATCATTCAGGATGTCCGCGGCCGCTACTCCTCCGAGGGCGACTGGTACCCCTTCAAGAACGAGTCGAACGATGGGTACGACACAGTTGAGTGGGCCGCTACTCTGCCCTATTCCAACGGCAAAGTAGGAATGTTCGGTGGCTCCTACGTGGGTGCGACGCAAATGTTGACTGCCATCGCGCATCCGCCACACCTGGCCGGGATCTGTCCGGTGGTCACGGCCAGCAACTATCACGACGGATGGACCTACCAGGGTGGAGCTTTCGAGCAATGGTTCAACGAGTCCTGGACCTCGGGCCTTGCTCAGGACACGCTGAACCGTTCTGTGGCGAAGAGCACCAACGCTCTGAACGGAATGTGGAAGCTTCCCCTCACCGAGTATCCGCTCTTTGAAGTTCCAGTCTCGGATGCGGGATTGATGCGGAGTATCGCTCCCTATTTTCTGGACTGGCTGGCTCATCCCAACTATGACGACTATTGGAAACGCTGGTCGATCGAAGAGCATTTTGCCGACATCAAAGTTCCCATGCTCACGATCGCCGCCTGGTATGACATTTTTCTCGGCGGCTCGCTGCGCAACTACATGGGCGTTAAGGCGCACGGCGGAAGCGATGCTGCCCGCAACGGCCAACGCCTGCTTCTAACGATCGGTGGTCACGCCGGTTCCGGGCGAAAGATCGGTGATGTCGACTTTGGTCCGGCCGCCCAATTCGACGAGGATGAGACCACGCTGCGATGGTATGACCAAATCTTGAAAAATGCGGGCAATGAATTCGCCGGCGCGAAGCCGGTAAGAATCTTCGTAATGGGTGCCAATCAGTGGCGCGACGAGGAAGATTGGCCCTTGGCCCCTGCTCGCGAGACGAAATACTTCCTGCACTCCGCAGGAAAGGCAAATTCGTCCAGCGGGGATGGCACTCTGTCGGTCACAGCACCACGTTCGGAGTCGCCCGACCGCTTCCTGTACGATCCCGCCAACCCGGCTCCGACCATTGGCGGCCCCTTATGTTGTGACCCGAACCATCTGAAGCCGGGCCCACGCGACCAGCGCCCGGTGGAAGCACGGCAGGACGTACTGGTGTACTCGACGCCTCCGTTGTCGCAAGATCTCGAGGTGACTGGACCGATTAAGGTCGAACTCTTTGCCAGCTCATCGGCGGTCGACACCGATTTCACGGCCAAACTAGTGGATGTTTCACCGGAGGGATTCCCGCAAAATCTGACGGAAGGAATCGTTCGCGCGCGCTATCGCGATTCTCAGGAACAGCCGACGTTCATGAATCCCGGACAGACCTACAAGTTCACAATTGACGTCTGGTCCACAAGCAACGTCTTTCGCAAAGGCCACCGCGTGCGCCTCGAGATCAGCAGCAGCAACTTTCCTCGTTTCGACCGGAACCTGAACACCGGAGAAGAAAGCGCATCGGCTCGAAAACCGGTGAGCGCAACCAACACGGTTTACCATGACGCGGAACATCCCTCTGTGCTGGTGTTGCCGGTTGTGCCGATACCATGAGACAGTGCGAATTTCGAAGTCGCTGCAATCTTGCCTTCCTTTCCACGATGTCCGACCACCTGATCAACGTGGCATCCGGTTGCGGAAGAAGCTTGATCCTCGGGAAAGTCTCCGAGATCGCCGTCGCAAGAGTGAAAGCACCTTCTGATCCTGCCACTGCAATGTCAGCTGGAGGGCTGAACTTTTCTCGGGTGAAACGCAACGTTGAAATCATCGCGCAGAACAAGGGGCTGCTGCCGACGCCCGACCAGCTGGGTCATTACGGATACAATCCCAATCTCTCGGCCTATGTCGAGATCATTTCCTATACGAAGCTCTTGCGCGACGCGAAGAAACGAAACTGCGTTCTCTTCGACAAATTGCATCTGCCCGCGAACTAAGCCGGCACCATCAACACGCGCAATCTTTCCGCCGCACCTTGTTCGCGCTGATACCGATCATTTGCGAGCAGCCGCTCATCCTCTGTCAGATCTGCCACAAATCCGAAGCCTCTCATCTCACACAATCGGCCGTGATCCTGTCACGATCGAGGACGATATTCCGCCGCAAGAGGTCCCGCAGATCGATCCCGGTCGAAATCGCGGCCGTCCTGGAATTTGCGGATCAGCCGCGCGGGATCGAAACTGTCCCGCGCCTGCCAGAGCTTCAGGACGACAAGCCGGCGGACCAAGGCCCGATCGAGCGGCCGGGTCGCGAACATGCCGAGATCGTAAATGTGCCGTGTCTTGTTGCGCCGATAACAGGCCCGAATTTTCTCCGCGAGGATTTCAGCGAGCGCGAGGCAGGTCAGTTCGGCCGGCACAAACGGGAGGAACCGGAAATAACTTTGTTCGATCTGCGCGCGCCGCTCTGTTGGCAATGTGGCGTTTCCCGCCGGCCGATCTGGAGCATGATTTCGCTGCCGCCCTGGTTCCGGTCGTGCGTGTGGGTGGGATTGACGCCCCAAGATAAACCATCCTGCGTCTCGTAATACCCTTCCTCCGGAATCCCGAATTGAAAGCCATGGAAGGGCTGTTCGAATGCGGCCATCATGTCGAGGATCACGTCCTCGTGATCGTGTTCTTCAAGGCCGGTGAAATCGAGATCGGTAGAGAACCGCCCCTGATTCCCCAGGAACATTTTTCGCAGGCAGATGCCGCCCTTGAAGGCCAGTCGGTCCAGAATGCCGCGCTCGGAGAGGAGCTGCAGCAGGAACGTCAGCACAACTTCCTTCTCCGCGATCATGATGTCGCGCAGCCCTGATTCGACGGCATAGCGCTGCACCTGCGGCTGCGTCAGCATCTACGCCCCTTTCCTGATCGGTTTTCGCTGGCCTAGCCCGGCACTGCCGTGCAGTTCCTCGCGCGGGACATTCACGAACAGGCGCCACTTCTTGTCATAGCCGATCGCCTGCGCGACAACACCCTCGCGGGCCGGATCTGGCCCGAGCCATGTCTTGCGGCTTTGGGCGGCCAGATGCACCAGGCACTCGCGCGCGGGCGGCGGCACATCGGCCTTGACGTGATCGGCGAGCCAGCCGAAACGCCGCACCAGAGCCGCCGAATCAATCCGCTGGAGGCTCGGCCAGCAAGCGATGCCGGGGTTGAAGATTGATCCCGCCGATATCAAGACAACGCTCGTCTCCATCGTCAGGGACTCCTCGAGGTCACGGCCCGGTTCTCGCCCTAGGGTTTCTTCGGAGTCAAGTCACAGGCCTGCTTCACGCGGGCAAGATCCAGGCCTACTGGGGAGAATTCTGCGATTTCGGGTCCGTTTCGGCCGGGAAGTTCCACTTTGAAGATGCGAGCGCCCATCAGCCCCCGGACAGTACCTTTATCCATTGAGAGGAACTGACCGTGGATCCAGTTCCAGCCGTGATAGCTGTGCGTACCGTCGACACGGACCATGACCTCGATCTGCGGCTGTCCAAAAAAACCGGGCCGATTAGGCGGTCCCAGCCGCATACCGGGATCGAACGTGGCATTGGTGTACTTCCTGTTGGTGCAGACAAATTCGACTCGTGGCTTATAGTCCAGGTCCTCGCTCAGGTAGTTATCCGACCGAAGCTCAAAGCGAACTCGCCTGGCGCCGGTCATCTTATCTTCGGAGTGAAACTCCACCCACTTTCCCCCAGCGCTGGTCCCGTCACTTTCGCCCTGGTAGGGACTCATCACCGTGGTCTGGGCGGCGAGCACTATGCCCGCTCCCGAAATCAGTAACAAGGTCGAAAACCAGGCCAGCGGTCCGAAGTGCAAACGGCATCGCTTATGGAACTGTGAAGCTTTCAAGCCTTCTCCAAGTAGGGTCCTTAGAGCTATTGAACCGGGCAAGACTAGGGGAAGTTGCACGGCGGGTTCCATTTGGCACCGGAATGTGACCCGAAGTGCGGCGGTCTAACGCGGTGAATGCTAGAGGTTACACCAGCCCGGAGTGACGAGGACTGGTTTGGACCCCTCTTAACTGGCCGAAAACCACCAGCTTGGTGGAATTGAGCCACCGGACGGTTGTACGCCGCGGCTTATGCTTGCATGCTGTTCGAAGCCGGGCACATATAAGAACGTTGCAGTTAGAGGTCCGGCGGCGATGTGCCGCCTGTTGGCATTCGGTTTGCACGCCTGGAGCGGGGGTTTGTCTAGGCAGGATGCACACGGGCCGTAATAGGTCCGGTCATGGTCTCTGTGTTCCGGTGCGACGGGAAAACGCTTTCGAAAGACGTTCTCGGGAAGGCCAAACAAAGCAGAACCCGTGCGTTAGCGCGGGAATCCGACCAACACGATGCCCGACCTCCACGCGACTTCCTCGATTGAGATTATCGGCGGCCACGCCGGAAAGGGGTTCGGCTTATGACGAAATTCGCTGCTCTTATTAGAACCCTTGTCGCAGTCTCTGTTTTCACAACTCTCGGCATCGTACCGATTCCGGTTTTCGCTCAGCGCGGGGGCGGTCACGGCGGAGGCGGTTTCCATGGGGGAGGAGGCGGCGGATTCCGTGGCGGTTTCCATGGTGGCGGAGGTAGGGGATTCGGCGGGGGCGGGTTCCATGGCGGGGGCGGGTCCCACGGCGGCGGGTTCCATAGCAACCGAAGTGCTGGAATCTACGGTGGCAGCTTCCGCGGTAGTGGCAGTTTCCATGGCGGCGGCTTCCGCGATGATCCACGGGCGGGATCCTACGGAGTGGGTGGCCGTTCCTTTGGTGGATTCAACGCGTCACGGAACATGCCCGGCCGCAACGGCGGCTTTCGAGGCAACTCCAACTTCGGCTCGTTTGGATATCGTTCCTCATTTGCAAGTCGCTCGGCAAGTTTTCATCCCGCGGTGAGGGACGGCCAGTGGCATTCGTTCGGCAACTTCCGCAGCTCCGCTTATTCCAGCGGGGGACGTAATTCGCGCGGCTGGACGAATGCTAACTTTCGAAGCCGCAACGGCGGAAGGTACGACGGAGCGTGGCACTCCTTTGGCCCGTCAGGAGGGACTCTATCACCCAACGGGACCCGTTTTGCAGGCGGGGCTGGTGCGGGGGGAAATGCACGAATCGAACCGACGCGACCGGGGATTGGCTTGATCGGAGCACACTCTGGCAGCTCGGCTTTAGGCAACTCTAACTTGGGTGGGTTGCGTTTCGGCCACTCTAGGTCCGGATTCGTGCTAGGGAATCCACGAATCGGATCAACCACGTCCTTGTTTGCGAGCTCGGGATTTAATGGTTCTCGCTTCGGTTTGCATGGTGGTTCGAGCTCAACATTCTTTGGCGGCCTGGGGTGGCACGGAAACGCCTTCGGGCCCTTCCGCACGGGCTATAGGTGGGGTGGTTATGGTGGGAGAGGTTTTTCGCCGGGCTTCGGCTGGGGCCACCGTTTCGGCTGGGGTTGGGGCCTAGGCTGGGGCTGGGGCTCGGGAGGTTGGGGATACGGATGGCCGTTCTGGGGTGCCTACTGGTGGACGCCGCACTGGGCATACAGTTGTAATCCGTGGTGGGATGACCCGTTTTGGTATTGCGCGTGGCCGGCGTCCAGCTACTATTACTATCCGGGTCCGGGCTATTACCTCTACGATGATCCGCCGGCTTACAATCCGAATAGCTCGTATGTTTTCGACTCGCACGACTCCGGCGACTATTTGACGCCTGTCTCACACGATGATGACCTCCACCTCAATATCAAAAATATCAAAGGTGGCGATCGTGTGGACGATAGCTCTCAGCAAGATCGGCAGGCACCGCAACCGGAGTCAGCGCCCACCAGCCCGCCACCGGAAACGGTCGCTGAATCCGCGCCGAAATAGGGCGTGGACGGGTTCGGCTTGCGTCGCCTTGCTAGCGGGTGAAACCTTAGACGAGACCGGGCTTGACTGGGGTCCGCCCCCGATTCAGAACCGACGATACTGAGCCGGCAGCCGGTTAAAAGTTTTCTTCTGTGAATAGACTCGATTCTGCGTCGGGCCTTTGCCACTTCTGACCGGTTCGGGAAGAATGTAATGAAGTCCTGATACTCCGGTTCCGCGCGCTTGAAGGCGCGTTCCGAGTGCCACGCCTCGGCTACGGAAAGTTTCGCGCGAGGCACATAAGCCGAATCTGGATGACGGTCAATCAGCGTCCCTAGCAGCGTTCGTGCCTCAGCGTAATCGGATCTCGCCATAGCCTTCTGAGCCTGCTCAAACAGCACCTTGTCCGTGGCACCACCTCTTGCGCCACCTCCTGCCTGAGCATGAGCGGAGCCTAATGGTATCGAGAAAAGCGCGCAGGCCAAAACAGCTGATGCGCTTGTTCGATGTTTCATCATGCCTGCTTTAGGCCGCCACCCGTTGAATAAGGACTTGCCATAAAGTTCACTGCTCACTACACATTTCGGATTTTACGATTTCCAGATCACTTCAGATCGCAGGTGCGCAACCACTGGGCAAGAAGCGTGACCATCACTCTCGCAGGCCGTTGCAATCCTCTGGCCTCGGTGCTACTGCCGTTCAATCGCGTTACTTTGTACCGCTCCAGCCCGGTCGAGGATGGCTACTGGGTGATGCTCAAGCCACTGTCTCCGGGCAGCCATGTGATTCGCTTTGGAGGGGCCTTTGTGTCCGGCCCGGCCTCTGGCTTCTCGGCTGACACGACGGTCTATCTCACTGTGCAGTGAAGCCCGCTCCCGAGCTTGCTCCCGTTCGGGCGGCTGACCTATTTATCAATCTATACGTTGAGACAGGGCGAACAGCACGCCAGCGAATCGTCGACCTCCGTCGAGAAAATCGAATCCCGATCGTGAATCAAGGATCGATAGGGATGATCGCTGCGTACAGCTTCTCCAAACTGCTATGCGAGTCAGAGAGCGTTCGCCCTCCTTGTCGCTGCCATTAACCCCCTTTTGGTTTACTCTACTGCAAGCCCGGTTCCCGTGAGAATGAGCTCTTGCGGACTACCGCGAGCGTTGTCGTTAACAACTACCGCTCCCATTTGCATCCCCGGGACGCCAGGGGTAAACACGATACTGATGGCGCAGCTCCCTCCTCCCGCGAGGCTCCCGCCGCACGTACTGGTCTGGGCGAACATGCCGACGGTATGGATACCTTCAATGCTTAGTGCTTTGCTGCCCACGTTGTGCAGCAAAACAGTTTTGTGGCGGACTGGGTAGTCCCAATAGCTTGAGCCGGGAAGGTCAGAGTCGTTGGCACAAAACTCACGCCGGGCTCCCTCTTCAGACCGATCTTGAGGACAAAGACGTCCTTGACGCCGCCCGCGTCTGGCTGGAAGCTGTGAGGTGTCGTCGGGAAATTGGCAGATTGGTAGGCCCCGCCACGTACGCGTTGCCAACCTCTGGCAACGAAGTGCCGGAAGGGCTCTTCTTGGTGCGGGTCGCCCGAGTCCAGTACCAGTGGCACCCCAAAAAACCGTACTAATCAGTTCGATTCAATTTCCTCGAACCGAAGCCGTACTCTGGGCAATCGATTACGGGACGCATCTAGTGCACATCCAAGGCGCTGTGGAAGCTATCCTGGTTCCTGCGCGATTTCGGCTATGACCCCGAACTGTTCAGCCACGACGAGATCGACGGACACTTAACGGTGTGGGGCGCGCCGCCCCGGGATATGTACTTGACAGCATATATGTAGTGTGATACATAATATGGCAACGACCTGGGGAGTTCTCCTCGATGAGGAGTTTGAGCCAGAATTTGACGCTCTGCCGCAAGACGTGCAGAACGAGCTACTTGCCCATGCCAAGCTGCTACAGCACTTTGGACCGCAACTGGGGCGTCCGCGCGCGGATACCCTCAAGGGATCCCGTCACGCGAATATGAAGGAATTGCAGTTTAATGCGGCTGACGGTGTGTGGAGAGTGGCTTTCGCCTTCGACCCGAACAGGAATGCAGTTCTCCTGGTTTGTGGCGACAAGTCAGGCGGTAGCGAGAAGCGGTTTTACCGCCAGCTCATTGAAAAGGCTGACAGTCGCTTTGACGCGCATTTGGCCCGGATCAAGAGACGAAGGGAGAAGCGGAAGCAAGAGGGGGAGAAGTAAAAGCATGAAGACTCTGGATCAGAAGATTAAGGAATTAAGTCCCGCCCGACGTAAGAAGATCAAGGAACGTGCGGCTCAGCTCATCGCCGAAGAAATGTCACTTCGCGAGTTGCGTCGTGCGCACAAACTCACGCAGGAGTGCATTGCGCAGACTCTGGGGATTGGCCAAGACCAGGTTTCCCGGTTGGAACAGCGCAGTGACCTTCTGATCTCGACGCTCCGCGGCTACGTGGAAGCGATGGGAGGCCGGCTCACGCTGGTTGCAGAATTTCCTCACCACAAACCCGTGGCGCTATCTGGTATTGCGGCGCTTGATACAGATACGGATGCGCGACGCGCGGAAGTATCCGCAGAGTAAGCCCACAGTTGCCGGGGCGTCGGTCTGACAAGTTCAGCCCAGAAAGCGAATCCAGACAGGAAGGGGCAGAAACCCTGGGCATGTCCTGTATGTCCAGAAGATCCTGCCCCTCTGGCTCGACCCGAGACTCAACCGCCGAATCGCTGGTGCGGTCAACGCTACCTGGATCTCCAGCCCGCTCTGCAGCCGGAGTATCTGCGCGTCTCCGCACAATTAGTCCACCCGAGTAACGGACGAAGGCCTCGACAAACAGCAAATTCCGAAATGTCCGCGGAAACCTCTCCACCATTGGCAGAGCCGCGGAAAGGGACGAGGACTCGGATAGCCGCAGGAACGCAGAAGCGGCAGTCCCCGTTCTCGTCCCGGCGCTTTCGCCGTTGGCGTCACACCGGCCGACTCCAACTGCATTCTCCCTACAGAAAGAGAAATCTGATGAAGGCATCTGCTGTGGCAAGTGCACTTCGTTCCCTTGTGGTGGTGTGACTTTACCCATAAAATGGCCGCCCCCACTGTGCCTTGAATCATAAAATGGCAGTGAAATGAAGCATAAAATGGCAGTGACGAGCTTATGCTTCCTCATCCGCAGCAATCGCCACGGTGCCTCAGTTCCTCCCTGACCTGGCGAAGCTCTGCGCGACCTTCCTCAAGAGTGGTGTAATCCGAACTTGTCAGAAGTGGACGGAGCGTTTTCGAGTGATCTTGACGCCCCTGGCATGCAGTTGATAGGCCGCCTCTCTAATCTCCACCTGTGCCCGGTGTCTCCTTGCGACCGCTTGGATCTTCCGGTAGTCCGCGAAGCGCTGGGCGATAGCGTGACACTGTTCGGGAAAATGCCGATAAATGATGGGTTTGTCATGATTGGTGCGTTTGATTACCTGATGAACGGACGGCGGTGGATTCTCATTTAGTGCTGCCTGGAGTATCTCCAGCACGTCGGCAGGTTTTATTCGACATAACGGTCGGCGCGCCTTCTTCGACGTGGGCTGCTCCTTGCTGAACTGCGGCGGGGAACGAACGGACAAATTTCTGCGGAAGGGGCGTAGGGGCTCCTCTGAGCAAATCCAGCAATGGCATCCCAATCCGATATGACAGGCTCAGGAGTGACGGGAACTTCGGCAGAGCTTTGCTGGTCTGCCATCTTCTAACGTCGCCACGGCCAGCCTCCATGGCACGTGCGAAGGCGCTTGCATTGCCATCCGTTATGCGCTCGACGCACAAGTCTATGATTTTCGCAATGCCGTCTCTCTCCGGAGGCGACTGCAATCGAGGAGCGGAAGCCAGGACCTCTCCCAGCACGGTCGTGGTCCAGTTCTTCCACTGCAGCTCATCATTCGTTAGCGCTTGATTATCTGAAAGGGCGTCCGCCGTCGTCGGTGCCAGGCATTGCCCACACCGTGAACAATGTCCGGGGCGCGTGCGTGGATCCAGGATACCGTTCTGGCGTTTGCAGAATGGACACAGAAAGCATAGGACGGGTGCTGGGAGTAAGGAAAGTAATAAGCACCCTCGAGATTGCCTTTGCCAGAAATGTCCTCCAGCCGCACCGAGCGTACGACTCCAACGACTCGAAACCACACCGTGTGCTCATCGGTCTTGCCAACGTTAGCAACTTTCAACACCGATTACGCCCAGAATTTCCAATGGCATAACAGCGGGCTGAATAAATAGCTTCGGAGTTGTCTTCATCTGCTTGTAAATCGGGGGCCCAGCTATCTACCAGCGCTGATCTGAAAAGCCAACCATTAAACAGATTGGCGTTCGAAATCGACCACAACCAGAGTGATATCGTCTTCATGGCCGCCGCCATCCGTTGTTCCGGACCACTGAGTTAATGCGTCCACGAATGCGGTGAGAAGGGGAGCTGCCGCGAGATTGGATTGGCTCCCCAGGAACTTGAGGCAGCCAGCTGTGCCAAATTCCTGTTGCGCCGCGTTCTTAGCTTCAAGGACTCCGTCGGTGTAGAGAATGCAACGATCGCCGGGGTGGAGGGGCCGCTCGAGGGCGGGATACGTAGCGTCTTCGGATATGCCGAGTAACAGGCCATTCGATTCGATCTCGCAGAAGGCCCCTCTCCTGTTAGGGCCCGCTGAACCGAACAAGAGAGGCGGATGACCGGCAGCCGCGTAGCGGAAGATCTGTTTCTCGGCATCCACGAAAAGATACGCCGCCGTCACGAAATGCGTTTCGAACTTGCCGCAGAGCGAATGATTTATACCTTTGAGGACTTGTGCCGGATCGGCGGCACGGGCCGATTGTGCAGTGAACGCAACCTTGAGCATTGACGCAATCAGCGCCGCAGGGACACCGTGACCCGTAATATCAGCCACCAAGATGCCAACGCGTTTTTCGTCCACGACGATGAAGTTATAGAAATCTCCCGCAACGGCTGTCATCGGTAAATAGCGCGCCGCGATCTCCATCCCGGCTATCTGCGGGATACGGCGCGGCAGAATGGAGGACTGAATCTGACGGGCGATTTCAAGCTCCTTCTGAATGGAAAGAAGACGTTCCTCGTTGGAAAAAGCGCGAAAAGCCGCCAGGTATCCGAGGGAGCAGACAAAAACAAGAAAGCCGACCGGCTCCAGGCCACGCGCGCGGACCAGGCCAAGGTCAATGAGGTTGCTGTGCACCACAAAGAGGCCAAAGACCACGAATCCTGCATACACAACTTTGAATTCGCGGGGAAGGCGCTGGCCGGACCTCAACGAAAAGGGATAGGAGGCCAATAGGACGCAATAAGCAACAACGATGACGTCGTTGGCTATCCGCATGGCTCCCTCGCTGAAGCCGTACAGACCGGCAAACAAACGAGCTGTCCCAAAGGCGACTTGGATGTCAACTACCCAGCGCAGTAGCACTCTCCAGTGTGGCTGAACCGTCTCGATGAGAAACAGGGTCAGCGGGATCACAATGAAGCATTCCAGGACCAAGTCGAAGTGTTTCCAAATGCTTGGTGAACCTGGCAGAAGAAATTTCACAATGCTCTGCCCGCAAATCAATCGAATGCCATAGAGAAGAGAGAAGAGACTGAAGAAGACGAGGCTTCGATCGTCGGTCTTCCGCCGTATAAATATGAAGAGGGTAAGCCCGACGAGACCAATTGAGAGAACAACAACCCCGATTGCGACGCCAGTAAGTTGCCACCGTAGCTCGGCTACCGACTGCGACACGGGAGCAACGGCGAGGCCGACAAAGGTCACGTGACTTGAAAATGAAACCATGTGCGAGACCTCGGGAACAGCACGACCCGAGCAGGGTAGCTCTGCATTATAACGAGATCATCCTCTCTCGAGGCCCATCGTCGATAACACAAGAGTCTTCGGTGGCGTGATCGGAACCGTTCGAGCGCGTGATGCAGATCACTGCGAGACTCTTCTTTAGACGAGTACGAGTACTTCTCGATCAATCGGAGAAGGTGTGTACGTATGAAGCCGGGTCTTGGGCGCGCTTTGGGCGGATGGCCTCGAACCGGCGAGGATCTGAGGTGGCGTGATGGTTTATAGCTATACGCAGATCCGCCAATATCTCACCTGCCCACGTCGATATCGCTATCGTTACCTCGACAGCTGGCAGGAGAAGGACACCCGAGCTGTCATGCTCTTCGGACCTGCATTCGAGCCGGCGCTTGGCGCCAGGAGGATCCAGTCGGAGTCCGGTTCCGCGAGTGGTCTGCGTGCCAGAACCTCGGGCTGTACTATTCAAATGGCGACGCCTGGGAACGCATGCTGCAGCAAGACATCATGCTCTTGGACCCCTCTGCCAAGATGACTGTATCCGAATCCATCAACCGAGGCGCCGCCTGCAGATCAAGTTCACGCGACCAATCGGCCCTCGTGCACAAGGCAGGAGTGGATCTTGGTCGGTTTGACGAACTTTCGTTTTAGGCCAATGCCGATGCCGCCGAAGCTCAATCGCAAACGAGCCCTGTTCGTATTGACGAAGATTGACGAGATCCTCGCCTGGGAGCAGAGGAAGGAAGCCGAGCGGGACACACGGTTCGTCGAGCTGGGCCGGTACCTGTGCGAAGTACGAGCGGGCCAATACTGGCGGCTGGAGAATTTGAAATCCTTTGATGAGTTTCTGGAAAGGCGGTTCCCGGAATCGCGGAGGAAGGCGTACTACCTGATGTCCATCCACGAACAGCTGCCACCACAAGCACGAAACGAGTTGAAACAGGTGGGATGGACCAAGGGGCTGGAACTAGCCAAGGTGGCGCGTAGGGACCGGGAGCAGTTCGATTGTGCAACCTGGTTGCACAAAGCTAGGGAAATGCCGAAGGAAGAGTTCAAGCGGGAAGTCGAGAGGGAGCTAACGGGAAAGGAAGAACCACACGAAATTATCTACTTCAAGGTGTACAAGAGCCAGATTCCGGTCATCGAGCAGGCGCTGGAGACGGCAGCCCTGATGCTCGGTAGCGAAAAATCGCGCGGGTACTGTCCAGAGATGATCTGTGCGGATTTTCTGGCGGGAGCAAACTTGGACAACGGGAATCCGGAGATACTGTTGAATTCGATTCGACAGTTCTTCAAGTTCCTACCCGGCGAGCAGAGGCAGGAATTCCTGACGCAAGTGAAACACAAGGCTTCATGAGTCGCATTCAGCCAAAGCAATCGCGGCTGAAACTGGATCCTGAATCCTACAAACAGCTTTGTCGTGAGACCTTGCAAAGAGATGGCTGGAGATGCCAAGCCTGCGGCAAAACGTCGAACCTGGAGGTCCATCATCGACAATTTCGCAGTCGGTCAGGAGATGACTCCGAGCAGAACCTCATTACACTCTGCACCGGCTGCCATAGAACTTTGCATTGAGGCAGATGGTGAGGTAATGCGGAGGTGGTTTCGCGCCTCGCCTTAGGCGGATTCACTCGGCAGTGTTCGATCTTACGCTGCCGCCAAACGCCGTCATGAAGACACAGGTTATTCTTTCCTCATGAGAGGATCTGCCTGAGTGATGCTCCCTTTCGCCAGCTCGGTCTCGATCTTAAACTTCTGCTTGGGTAGGAGGGTGATCTCGGTCTCGAAGCTTTGATATCCAGGCAAGGCGATTTTGATGCGGTGCTTTCCCGGGCTCACCAGCATAGCTCGTCCAACCCCGGTAAACTCGTGGACATTGCCGACAAAACCACCGTCGAGAAAGACCGCGGCCCGGTCGGGTGTAACCTGGAGCTTGATTTCAGATGTTACGTTGGGAAACTGAACGCGAGGGTCTCTCTCCATTTTCACTGTGAGGGTGAGTCGCTTATTTGGCTCTACGACCACATTGCGGATGAAGTCCGTATAGCCAGATTGACGCACTGCAATGGCATGTTCTCCCGGCAGCAGGAGGATCTTCTTGTCGTCCCTGAGCTCACCCAGGTAGCCGACGTATTGCCCGTCAATCCAGACGCCAGAGGTCTTCTCTACTTTACTGGGGCCGACAAAGCGGATTTCTCCCAAGACTCCGTTCTGCGCGAAGCAGGTGCCGCCGAGAAAAAGAAGGATCCAGAGCGCCGCCAGACCCAGTGTCTTGAATTTGTTAGGCATAGCCATCGCCTTTCACAATTGAGTGATTCTCGACGTTACTCCACTCCATAGCGGAACAGCAGGGCCAACGGCACCCTGCGAGAGTTTGATTTGTGGAGGAATCGATAAGGCTAGCCTACCATACCTTACTAGCGGATCGAGTTGGGAAATACGAGATGTTGTGCCTGGAGGCGGACTTACCTCGTGCCGCTCACCAAGCAAGCGGTTGGCTGGAAGATCCATTCATTGTCGCGGTAGTGCTACGATGGGCCCGGCAGGAGCAGGGTCTTTCGTCCACACGAACACCTGTCTCCAGGCTTGAAAATGCGTGGAATGGAGTGGGATCGACGACGGAAGGGACTTGGCGGAACTGGCCCGGGCGGAGGGCAGCGGTTCGATTGTGCAACCTGGGTGCACAAAAGCCGCTCAAAGCCGAGGGAGGAGTTCAGGCGGGAGGTGGAAAAGGAACTGACCGGGCGGGAGACCGAACCGCACGAGCTCATCTACTTCAAAGTCTACAGCAGCCAGATCCCGGTGATCGAGCAGACCCCAGAAACAGCGGCCTTGATGCTCGGAAGCGACAAATCGCGCGGGTACTGTTTGGAGATAATCTGTGCGGACTTCCTGGCAGGCACAAACCTGGATAGTGGGAATCCGGAGATATTGCTGCAATCGGTGTGACGATATTCTTAAGTTCTTACCGGGTGGGCAGAAGCATTCGCTGTGGCAGCAGATAGGCCAAAGAATCTTGGGAAAACGAAGTTGGCCAAAGGCACCACCGGTTCGCCTCGATTCAGAATCCTACCTTCGACTCTGCCGCGACATTCTGCAGAGGGACGGATTCCGTTGCCCGTTGTGCGGCAGTATGCAGGATCTCCAGGTTCACCACAAAGAGTTTCGTGGCGGCTTCCCCGAAAGCCTCGCACAAAGTCACTTCCCCCGAGCGAAGCATTTCTCTGTCGGATGAGGATTCGAGCGCAGTTGCCGCAGAGATTCTTTCGTAGCTCCTGGGACTCCGGCACAAAGCTAAAGCCAAGAGGGACTCTTGGCGCTAAATATCAGGTCAGGTGTACCGGGATGAGCTTCATCATGAGCCCATTCAAATGGACCTTCATGCTCAGTGTATTCGGGTGATTCTGATTCCCGAATCTCAGGTGTGCGATTGTGCGCTTAACGGGAAGTAGTTGACGCTCCCTGCCAGGTTAATCTTAAGAGTCATCGACCACCCGCACCTCTCCTCAAGCGGCCTCTCCTGACCTATGTCTGAGCCGATCTTCTTGGTTTAGAGGCAGTTTTCGTCGTCGGGGTCCCGGCAGAGTCGACTCCGCTTGCCCGCTCTAGTGCAGAGCGAGTTGCCCTAGATAGTGGCGATCGGCAGCCTTCAGCAGCAGAGCGCCACCATCGGAACTGCCCTCTCGCTGATCAAATTGGGCCACCACAGGCTTGCAAAAAATTCCTGGGAACAACAAACATTGTGTTGTGCTATCGTCAGACACGAAGAGGCCTCCGGAAGTGCTTTAAACAGCGTCTCGTCAACCTGTTTGTAGCACAGGAGGCTTCTCTCGTCTTAGAAATCACGAATTATCCGGGCTAGCGAGTCAATTCGTCTACGGTAACCGAATCACGCCAAATGCCTCAAGGCAGATTCTCTATTACCTTGTCCGAGTGGAGCCGATTTCTGCGTTGCTGAAGAAGGCTTCGATTTTGCCGACAAGCCACCTCGGACTGGAATGTCTATGAGCACAAGACGGCGGTTCCGCCAACGTCACTCCCGGCCTCTACGAGCGAGAGCAGGGCGAGGGGGCGATTCGCAGCGGTAAGCCTGCCGCGGGCTAGCTTAGACGCTTCCGTCGCAAACCCATCCCTACCAGGCCTACCAGCGTGGTTCCGAGCAGCTGGAGAGTGCCTGGCTCGGGTACCGCGGAGACTTTGGTAAGTGTGTAGAGGCCCTGATCGGTCCACACATCCGGAACCAGCGAATCTACGCTAAACGTTTGCGGTACTGGTTGAGGTATTCCTAGTCCGGCGGCAGCGCTGGGATCAAATAGCGTCAGTTGAAATGCCGGATTATTTGCTGGGAATTCGTAACACCAAGCGTACTCGTTACCGTTAGTACAGTTGGGGATTGCTGTGATATGGAAGCCAGCAATCGTTATATCCGCCGCAAGGACATTCATTGATGTTGTATTCTTAAACGACCTACCGAGTTGATGGTTTTCGCCTGTGCGCTGATTGTTCGGCGCGTCAGGACATCACCCAGTTTGATTGCGGTTGTGCCTCGCCGACAATGGGTACGAACGGTGTAAGCGAGTGAAGCAACCAACTAAAAGAGCTCGACTTTTGTCGCACCGCCGGAAGCAGAAGCGAGTCGAGCGTCCCGTGTAACCAACGCAGCTCCGAGTTTTTCGGCAAGCACGATGTAAGCAGCATCATAGGCAGAAAGATTATTACGCAGTTGCCAAATGCGGGGCAGGAGCACGAAATGAGCATACCGCTGAATGCGGAGATCCAGCAGATCGCGGACCGCCTCGTCAGCACGGTGTACAGGGACCACTCCTTGCCGTGCCAGGCGCCGCAGCACTTGGGTCACCTCCAGATCTAGAAGGTGGGGCGCGTGTAGGGTTTGGTTAGACGAATAAATTCGCTTCTCAATGCGATGGCCCGCAGGCGTCTGAAGAAGCCAATCAACTGCGGCAGACGCATCCAGGACGATCATCGTGCCTCGCGCTCTTCTCTTACCAAGCGAGCGGTATCGATCTGCGCAGAAACTGGCTTACGCCCATGCAGGCGCTCCCGCAATTCTGCGAGCGTCGGTCTCTCCGCGATTTCTTTGATCTCTACTAGCAGATAGTCCGAAAGGGACATGCCCGCCATGGCAGCGCGAGCTTTTAACACTCGATGCAGGGCGTCAGGAACATTGCGAACCTGAATCATTTTTGACATGCTACAAGCATACTTTCATGTTAAGCACATGTCAATGATTTGCGGCCCAAACCTACCCAAACCGAACGAGTACGAGGACAAGCGCCGACTGAGAGAAAAAGCGGAACAATGCCGACAATGGATCGTACGCTTGAACACCGGGAGATGGGTGCCCTGAGCCGGTGGTGAATGCAATCGCGACTTATCGCCAATTACGTTTGAAGTGCACGCTATTTGAGGAACCGAAAGGTTCGAACGATATCATTCAAGACCGCTTCAACCTTCTTGCGGTCGGCATCGGTGAAATGTGTGACCCTGCCGCTTTCATAATCTTCTTTCACGTAACCGCCTGCGGAAATCGACAGCGCAGTGCCAAGCTCATAGCACTTGCCCTTGTGAAATGTCCTGAAAAATCGGACGTCACTTACCGTCCCGGCTGCGACCCCGTCCCTTGACAATGTTGAGAATCCGACGCCATTGATGACGGTCGTCGATACCGGTTCTGTATACGTGCGGAAGCTCAGGCAATCGGATCTACTGGTGACACGCTGCGCGGAACCTCTCACGTCCAGCAGTTGACGAGGATAATCCACCCAAAACTCCGTGGGGCCAAAGTCGCTGCCCTTGTACATCTCACGAGGGTACTGAAGACACACAATGAAGTCTTGGCACAACCAGCCTTGGAAATGTTCCGAGTCGGCGGTCAGAGAGAACCATGCTGGATATGAGAATTGAAATGTGCCGTCGGGACTGATGTATGTGCGTTGGGCTGAGGCTCTGTCCCACAACCGTGCGGTTGCTACGGCGGCGACGCCCAACACGAGAATGATTACGGAAACCAGTGCCAATCTCTTCACCCGGCACTCCAAGCCTCCGGCATTTTACCCCGCAAGGGCGGGATCTGCTGTGATTGTCGAGCAAGGAAGTTGAGATCTTTCGCCGAGGAGATGAGATCGTTTTGCGTGAGAAGGACGGAACCATGGTTCGGGCGTTTGATCTGCTGGCTAGGCTGCCGGATGATCTTGAACTCACAGGACGCGACAAGGACCGACCGCAGAAACGCCGGGGGCTCTGATGGAGCCCCGCTATCTGTTGGACACAAATATTTGTATTTACATCCGCAAGAAAAGACCGGAGGAAGTCTTGCGGCGATTCCGCAAGCTGCGCCCCGGAGAAGCGGTGCTTTCGGTCATTACTTATGGAGAGCTGCTCTACGGGGCAGCAAAAAGCCAGCAGCGCAGCGCAGCGCTTGAGCGATTGCATGAACTTGTGAATTTGCTGCCTGCACTTTCCCTGCCCGAACGAGCGGCCGAAGCCTACGGCACCATCCGTGCCCAACTGAAATCCAAGGGCGAGATGATCGGAAACAACGATCTATGGATCGCCGCGCATGCAGTTTCAGCGGGTTTGACTCTGGTCACAAACAATGCAAGGGAGTTCCGGCGCGTGCGTGGACTGAAAGTGCAAAATTGGACCACTTAGCGCGCGGAATTCTGCGAACAATCCAAGCGCCCTAGAGCTAATTCACCCCCTGGCGCACGAGTCACGAGGACATTGTCGCCTCAGTTACACGAAATGTCGTACTAAGAGGCATTTTGCTCCGAAAATAGAACCGCCTAGCCGGTTTCGTTTCTCTCTCCGCTAAACAGCTGCAGTATGTTACCGGCGCGTGGTAGGCGTCGGTCGCGTCCCGAAATCCTTCTCCACTTCGGTAAAAGAATTCTGGACGGCGCTAGCTGGCTTTCCTTTTCTCCGGACGAGCATTCAAGCGCAGCGGCGGTAGAGAGTAATTTCGCAGCTTAGTTTTGGTCCTGAATCAGCGATTCATTATTAATAGGCCCCAGCGGAGCGGCTTTGCATGTTGAATCGCCGGGACATAGCGCCTCGCTCAGGCGTTACCAATGTCGATGGAGGGCGAGGCGGAAGCGTGCTCCAAGAAGCTGGCCTCTTCGAGCAAACCTGCTCGAAGATCGTCAATCAGGCGTGTTACACTCGCTCCCCGGTTGCTTGATTGCGGAACGGAGCGCTGTTCTGTGCCAGGCGTCTTAGTAAGGATCAACACCCTCGGGCGACGCCAGCCTATCGAGGGCGATATATAAGGATCCGAGAAAGCATCGCCACCTCTCGGTCAAAACCGTGAATAAAAGAACGTTCCTCAAACTTGTTTCTGCGTTGATGGCAACGCCAGTCCTGCGTGCCCTGCTCGCCCGGGCGTCCGGGGACAAACTGAAAAACTGGGCGGGCAATTTCGAATACAGCACTGATCAATTGTATTCAGCGAGCTCCCTGGAACGGGTCAGGGAATTTGTCAGAAAACAATCCAGCCTGAAAGTCCTTGGCACCCGTCACTGCTTCAACAAGATTGCCGACAGCAACCACCATCTCCTCTCCCTCAAATCTATGGACAAGGTAATCGCGCTCGACCCCGAGGCACGCACCGTAACCCTCGAGGCCGGCATGAGCTACGGACAGTTGTGTCCCTATCTCGACAGCAAGGGTTTTGCCCTGCACAATCTCGCCTCGCTGCCTCATATTTCTGTGGCTGGCGCCTGCAGCACTGCAACTCATGGATCGGGAGACCAAAACGGCAACCTGTCCACAGCGGTCTCCGCATTGGAATTCGTCGTTGCACCTGGCGACGTGGTGAAGATCTCCCGCCAGCAGGAGGGCGAAGCTTTTCAGGGGGCTGTAGTCGGACTCGGCGCCTTGGGCGTGATCACCAACGTCACGCTCGATATTCAGCCCACTTACATGATGCGGCAGTACGTGTACGAAAACCTACCACTGAGCGAACTGAAAGACCACTTTGACGCCATCACATCCCGGGCGTACAGCGTGAGCCTGTTTACCGACTGGCAAAAACAGAGTTTCAACGAGGTCTGGCTGAAAAGCCGCATGGAGGAAGGAAAACCCTTCGACGCACCACCCGAATTTTTCGGGGCGAAACGGGCCAGCAGGAATTTGCACCCCATCGCTGAACTTTCCGCCGAGAACTGCACCGAACAGATGGGCGTACCCGGTCCCTGGTACGAACGGCTGCCGCACTTCCGCATGGGATTTACGCCCAGCGCTGGCAAGGAGTTGCAATCCGAGTACTTCGTGCCCCGCCGGCATGCCATCGAAGCGATTCTTGCCGTGGAACGGTTGCACGGCGAGGTTGGTCCGTCCCTGATGATTTCAGAAATCCGTACCATCGCCGCCGACAACCTCTGGATGAGCCCCTGCTACAAACAGTCCTGTGCGACCCTCCACTTCACTTGGAAGCCGGACTGGCCTCGGGTCAGCAAGCTGCTGCCGGTGATCGAAAAAGAGTTGGCGCCATTTGAGGCCCGTCCGCACTGGGGAAAGCTGTTCACCACCTCCCCAACTAGGCTGCATTCGCTTTACGAAAGACTCCCTGAGTTTGTGGAATTGAGCAGGAAATACGACCCGAAGGGCAAATTCCGCAATGAGTTCTTGAACCGGAATATCTTTGGTATGGGGTCGTGAGCTTCCTATGGATGAACCTCGGGAGACTTAAAGGGTGATCCTGAGGCGGGCCACTCGGGCCTGACTCTTAACCGGGAACCAGCCAGTTAGACAAGTCCCTCGGCCAGAGACAACTGGCTTGCATGCGATAGCCCCGGATTGTGTCCGGAACTTCTGGGTCCGCAAGGATGAAAGCGGTCTCCTCCTCCGGTTGGTCCATCTCGAGACGGTGATAGGGCTGGGAATGGGTTACGAGCCGTTTCAACTTTAAGCTTCTCAGCTCGATCGTTTCGGGCGCATTCTCGGCGAAGTCGCCACTGTTTCCCAGGAACAGCACAGCGGCCGCCTCTGGATACTTGTGTTGCTTGGAAAGAAAAACTCCCAGACCAGCTAAGCTAGCGCCCCCCCATCCTTGGGATTGCCTTGGATTACGGCGCGCCAAGCCGTGGCAGCTTCCGGTAATTCTCCCTGCTGCTCGAGTGCCATTGCGTCAGCCGGACTCGCAGCCTTGAGCAACTCGAAACTGGGAGAAGAGGAGTGCCCCCCGCGATGGTGATTGTCCACTGCTTCATGCAGGCAACCCCTTTAGGGGCAACTCATCCGAGGTCCTTCACTATTATTATTATCGCAACTCTGGGACCGTGCGCCGAAGCACAGAGAACATGTGCCTCCGTGAAGTGAAATTTTCCCGCCCGCATCGGTCGACGATGCGGGCGGAAAAGATTGCAATTGGAGCGACCGTCTAGAAAATCAACTTCGCTCCCAGTTGAAACTCCCTGGGATCAAACGCTCCGGTGATGGCGCCAAAATTGCCGGCTCCCACATTGGTGCTGATGCCACCGCCGTTGTAATCGCCTCGGAACTGAGTGTGGTTCCAGGGATTGAAGCTCTCCACCCGGAACTCGAAACGACTTCCACGCTCATCGCTGATCACGAAGCTCTTGAAAAGCGACAGGTTCCAGCTGTCACGACCCGGGCCGCGCACCAGATTGTGTCCCAGGTTGCCGTAACAGTCGGGTCCGGCCGAGCAGACCGGCACCGAGAAGGAAGACGGATCGAACCAGGCGTTGACAGTTTTTGGATACTTAATCGATCCCGCCAAGTCGGGGCGGTTGCCGGAGTTCGGAATGACACTGGCAGCATTGCTGCCGTTGACACCGATGTTAAGCGGCGCTCCCGATTGCATGGAAACGATTCCTGACAGAGACCAGCCACCGACCGCGGTCTTCATCAGCCGATTGCCGCTCGTCCTCAGAAATGGGATGTCGTAGACGAAATTTACGAATGCGACATTGCGGCGATCGTAGATGGACGGTCCGGAATCGTACTGCCAGCCCACATAGGGATTCGTGGCGTTGTTGAGATCGCCGCCGCTGCCCGTGCTGGTAGTAGCGTCCATGGCTTTGGCGTAGGTGTAGCCGAACTGCAACTGGAGGTCGCGTCGGACCTTCCCGTGCAGATCAAACTGGAGTGAATTGTAGTGCCCCTCGGCTTCGTTGTAGGCGAGCCGGATGGGACCGTACCCGGCGTAGTTGTACAGAGTGTTGATATTGGGCGCCCCTGGAGCAAGCAGCCTGGGGATATCGGAGATGGGCGGGAGATTGATCTCCCGGTAATAGTTCCCATGCCGGTTCTGGCTGCCGACATAGGAAACCGATAACACGGCGTTCGCTCCCAGTGACTGTTGAACCCCGGCACTGTACTGGTAGCTCACAGGTGGTGGGTAGCTTTTCGCAATTCCGGTTTGGCCTACCGCCAGTACGGGCAAATTTGCCGGGGTAATGAGCGAGCCATTGGTGACGTCAAGGCGCGGGTCGGAGAGGGAAACGTGATTGAGGGTAGGGCTGGCGTCGAACGGAGTGTTCGTGGCGCCGTTGTACATGTCGTTGCCCTGGATGCGCTCGTACATGATGCCGAAGCCGCCGCGAACAACGGTCCTGCCTTGACCGGTGAGGTCATAGGCAAAGCCGAGGCGAGGACCGAAGTTGGCCCAGTAGTTGTTCACCAGGGTCTTAGGGATGCCCCCGACACCGCCAATGCCCATACCGTTGGTATAGAACTGTAAGCCCGCGAGGATGGGGTCGGGACTCGCGCCAAAAGCGGCGGCGGGTGTGGCAGCGGAGCAACCCGGTCCGACCGCGGTGCAGATGGTGCCGTTGACGGTATTGATCACCGCCGCATTGGCCGGATTGTAGAGATTGGGGTAGAAGTTGGCTGACTGCTTGTTGGCCTCATACGTGTGCGGAATACCGTCCCAACGCAATCCCAAGTTGAGGGTGAGGCGGCGGGTGGCGCGCCAGTTGTCCTGAATGTAGGCGGCCCAGGAAACGTTATTCCAGTGCCCGCTGTTCTTCACCGCGTTTTCCGTGTACTGCTGGCCGTAGCCAAGCAGGAAATCGGCAAAGTCCAATCCGCAGGCCTGGGTCGAGGAGCGAACGCAGCCGCCCGGAGTGGTGAAGGAACCGTTGAAGTTAAAGTTGCCCTGGGTATTCGCGAACCAGTCCTGAATCTTCTTGTAAAGGGCCCAGCTGAATCCAAATTTGAGCTGGTGGGCACCTTTCGTCCAGGAAATATCTTCGCGCAACTGGTAATCGTCGGCCTTGTTGATCCAAGGCATCCAGTTGACGGTGTAGTTTGAGCCCGTGCTGCCGTTCAGGTTGACGGACGGAATACGGCTGCCAACATTCGGCCCGCTAAACAAGCGGTTGAAGGTGAAGCCCGAGGGCGCGGAAGTCAGGCCGTTGGGAATGATGTTGATGCGGTTGCCGTTGTAGTTGAACGAAGCCTCGTTGAGCAGAGTTGGGCTGATGACGTAGGTGGTGTGAACCACGGCACTATAGGAAGGATTCCCGAAGGTATCGCCTACCGTGGGTACGTTGTCGCCACTCCATTGACTGGTTCCATAGCCTTGGGAGATTTGCTCAGAAATCCAGTGTCCGAACATAGAAAACTTGTCGGTGAAGCTGTGATCGACGCGAGCGATCTCCTCCCGGAGATTGGTAGGCACGTTGTTGCCGCCAACGAAGTTTCCATCGCTGCTCGTAGGCAGAGGGAAGATGCCGCCGTACTTGCCACCGGCCGTCAACAGCGCTTTCGCGTTGTTGTCGATCATGCAGTCAGGAATGATGTTGCTGGGAAATGGCGATCCGGGAGTAACGCCGGCGGGAGCAGCGCCACCGGGGCAGTTCGCAAACTGAATAGAAGCGGGAACACTGGCGGGATCCACAATGGAGACAGGCTTCCCATTAGGCAGGCTGGTCGGTAGTGTTGCACCGACTCCTGCAACCGGATACCAACTGGCAAGAGGAACAGGCTGATTGAGAACCTGGCCCTGAATCAGGCTGCGCCACTCCATGTTGTAAAAGAAGAAAGTCTTGTGATCTGACTTCCAGAAATCAACCGGGCCGCCCACGTTGAAGCCGTAAGTATTGAAGCGCAGTTCGGCGACCTTGGCGGGAGCGCGATTAAAGTAGTTGCGTGCATCGAGGGCGTCATTGCGGACGAACTCCCAAGCCGATGCATGGTACCTCTTAGTTCCAGACTTGATGACCTCGGTGATGGTCGCAGCCGAGGAAAGACCATATTCGGCGCTGTAGTTGGAGGTCATGTTACGGAATTCCAGGAGGGCGTCGAGGGAAGGCATAACACTGCCGCTGCTGCCGCCGCGGTCAAGGTTCTCGCCCCCATCGAGGATTTGGAGATTGTGGCCGGCGCGCTGGCCGTTGATGCTGACGGTGTTGTCGCCGCCGACTGGCACTGGATTGATGAAATCG